>CAZEKO010000281.1:0-3099 GCA_964512775.1 uncultured Bacteroides sp.
AAATTCTCATTATCACTCAAATTTTCAATAATGAGATGTTTTTATCTGTTCGTTTTCATACTAATTGGATTGGGATATGTCTCAAAAGCCCAGGTTATTAATATCCCGGGTGACCTGCCAACCATCCAGGCAGGCATTGATGCCGCGGGATATGGGGATACAGTATTGATTGCTGAGGGCACCTGGTACGAAAATATCAATTTCAGTGGGAAAGCTATTACCGTTGCCAGTCACTTTATTATTGACGGTGATACCACACATATTTCCAGGACCATCATTAACGGCAGTAAACCCTCCAAACCTGATACAGCTTCAGTAGTGACCATGTGGTCCGGGGAGGATACAACATCTGTTCTAACCGGGTTTACTATTACCAGTGGTTTAGGAACCTTTATAAATAAAATTCATAAGCAAAAGGAATATTCTGAATGGAATTATATTGCCGGCGGAGGAGTTCTCATCTATAATTCAGGAGGAAAAATCATCCATAACATCATCAGGGAAAACCACCTGACGGATCCGGGGAATAAAGCCAGGGGGACCCTTGGATGTGGCATCCTTGCTGCGGTTAACCACAATCATACTGCCATCATCCGTAATAATATCATCATTAGTAACACCGGGACCGACCTGGGAAACTGGGGAGGAGGAATGGGCCTTCATGGGGGTAGATTTATTGTTGAACACAACTCCATAATGAATAACACCATTCAATCGGAATGTATTGCAGGCGGACCCGGAATCCTGTTCGAGAATGAATCACTTGAAGGGACTATAGAGGAGGCAACTATCAGGAATAATTTAATCTTAAAAAACAAAGGTTATAGTGCTGCAAACTTTGGTTGTGGAGGGGGGATAACTGTAAATATGAAATATGATAGTGGAAGACTTCAAATCTACAACAATGTGATTTCTGAAAATTATACTGAAGGCATAGGTGGGGGTGTATATGGTTGGCTTACCAGTGCTGATGTTTACAACAACATCATATTCGATAATACAGGAACCCTCAACGGGAACAATCTGGCATTGGATGGTATTGAAAACGACATTGTAATAAGCAATAATATCATATGGTCAGGTAATGTCTGGATTTTTACCCTCCATGGTCTGGTGAAATTAAGTCCGGGTGCACTTAATATAACCGGGTTTAATAATGAAGATGGGATCCAGATCAAACCATTTACAAATATGTTCTGTATTAATCCAACTACAGGTAAATTATTTATTGGGGAAGGAAATGGAATGATCTCTTTGCACCCGGACAGCATCCCTTTTAACACATTTGATCCGCCGGTGGTTATCATTGATTTCCATTATCGTACAGCAACGGTTCCTGTGTCAGACTCTGGTGCTTCGTATCCATCGATAACCTTAACAGATCGTTTGGATTTATCCTACAAGGAGAATTCCCTGCAATTTAAATTTGCAGCCCTGGACTTTAATACCCCGGAGAAGAACCAATACCAATACCAGATGGATGGTGTGGATCCGGAAAGGATAATTGCATGGGACCGGACAGCAATGTATCATAATCTAAGACCCGGGAAATATTCTTTTTGGATTTCCGAGATTAATGAAGATGGCGTGAGGAAACCGGAAAACATAATACTGGATATTCGCATCCATCCTCCGTGGTATGAGTCAAACACCGCTAAAGGTTCTTATTTGATGATCATGGCCTTGCTTGTCTTCGTATTCATCAGATACAGGACTGAAAAATTGAGAAGAGAGAAGATTGTGCTTGAAAAAGAGGTGGAAAAACGTACTCTTGAGATCCGGCAAAAAAATGAACAGATCATGGAGATGGAACAATTAAAGACCCGTTTCTTTATAGATGTGTCCCATGAGATCCGTTCGCCGCTGTCGCTGATTACCGGTCCCCTGGATAACCTTATCCGCCAGGACAATCCTGATCCTGTAAGCCACAAATGGCTGACAATGATCAGAAGGAACAGCCAGCGCCTGCACCAGCTGGTTAACCAGTTACTCGATATTTCCCGTCTCGACTCGGGACATATGAAGCTTGTAATGGAGAAATCTGATGTGCTTGACCACCTGCGATTGCTTGTTAATGAATTCCAATCACTTGCAGAATCCAGGGGTATAAGATTTGTAATCGATGTACCTGATCGTGTTTTGAATATATATCATGACAGGGAAAAACTGGATAAGATAATAACCAACCTTCTCTCCAACGCATTTAAGTTTACTCCTGAAGCCGGAACAGTTACCTGCCGTATTAGGATCCTGAATGATAAAAAAGACCCTTCCATTGAAACAACTCTCAGGATCATTATTGCTGATACCGGTCCGGGGATCCCAATGCAAGAACGTGAAAAGATCTTTGAAAGGTTCTACAGGGGTGAAGGGGATCTTTATGAAGATTCCGGAGGTACCGGCATTGGACTGTCTTTAACCAGGGAGCTGATAAAGATGTTGCATGGTGAAGTGGCCGTAAAAAGCCTGGTCGGAACAGGAGCGGTCTTTATTGTATCCATCCCCCTGGGAATAGAACATCTGGAAGAGAAGGAATATCTGCTAAAAGAGCCGGGGGTTACAGCCTCACCGGAAGAGGCTAAAGCCATAACTCCTGGTAAGATATCCGGAGATGAAAAGACTGCTGATCAGAATATACAGGTATTGATAGTAGAAGACAATGAGGATCTGCGAATATTTATAAGGGATAACCTGTCACAAACATACAGGATATCTGAGGCATTGGAAGGAAAAGAAGGGCTGTACCTTGCACAAAAGAATATTCCTGATCTGATCATAACAGATGTGATGATGCCGGGGATGGATGGGATGGAGCTATGCAGGATTCTGAAAAACGATGAGCGTACCAGCCATATCCCCATCATTATGCTTACGGCAAAAGCCACCGGGAAGGATAAGATAGAGGGATTGGAACTGGGTGCGGATGATTACATCTTCAAACCATTCAGTATTGAGGAACTGAAAGTGCGAATTAAAAACCTCCTTAAGCAAAGGGAACGATTGCGGAAACATTTCTCTGCCATGATAGGAATGGACTGGGGAGCGATGTCGGTGACCACACTGGATGAGAAATTTCTTAAGAAGATTACGGACAGGGTA
>CAZEKO010000282.1:0-3084 GCA_964512775.1 uncultured Bacteroides sp.
TCAAGCGGTTCGTCAGGCTGAATATAATTATATTCTCCCCAGAAATCTTCATCATACCCACCAACCTGGTTGATAAACAAGTCATTAATATCAGTTATCTCTTTTTGTTTAAAACGGGTAACATTCTGTGTTTGAGTATCTGTCACAGCCATCTCAGTAATTGTCTGAAATGTCCTTGATATCAGCTGGTTTTTCTTTCTTATCCTGAAAACATTATCAGACAAAATGTAAGCCAGGTAAAGTTTATCTTTTTCATTCTGATACCTGACATAATATTGTGCACTCACAGGGATAACATCAAAATTACGCGGCTTATGGATAACCAGGTATTTTGCAGCTTTTTTAATTGTCTCGGGATTGATATTAAACTCAAAAGCCCTGATAGCAAGAGATTCCATATCAATAAATATTTTCCCTTCATAATGGGGCGGCTGAGTATAAGTATGTTGTTTAAAAGTAATCACGTATGTATAACGGTCTTCATCAAGTATGATATCCGTCATATCATAGGTATAAAAAGGAAAGAAATCTTCATTAAAAAACTCAGGTTTATTTCTGACAATATCAAGGAAAAGACTGGTTTGAAGGCCGGCTTTTAATTTCAAAGTAACTGTATCCGTATGCTGAATGTCCACATTCTTTCTTCCTTTGACCATTCTGACCTGATCAAAGGGGAATTCCTCATTAAAACCAGATCTGAAGATTTCCAGTATGGCTTCTGAGATAATAATATAATTGTTTCCCTTTTTTACAGATTCCCTGTAAAAAGTTGTCAGATTAACAGGACCGGTATAATAATTTTGGGGTATTTGGGAGATGGCTGAATGTAACAGGTAAATGGGATCCGTTTTACGGATAATGACTTCCTGAATAGGTATATAATCGGCTTTCATAAGAATTTCAGCATAAACAGTATCCAGGTAATCAAGCCTGAGTTTTTCCATTTTGTATCCCATACATGATATAACAACAGAATCCTGAGAAAAGATCCGGGGATATTTAAAGACGAAATTGCCATCTGAATTCGATATTGTACCGATCCGTGTTCCGGTAATGCTGACAGTTGCAAAAGGTATCGGATCACCGGAATTTTTGTCAATAATTTTACCTTTTAGGGAAATAATATCTGACATATTTTTCCTGGTGACGGGGACTGATTCATTCAATTTTGTTTCAGCATTATTATAAATGACAATCAATTCATCAACCACCTTAAATTGTATATCCGGATCGGTAATAATGTTATGAAGAATAAGAATCAATGTATCACCTGGTGCTTTAAGTGTGACAGTATCTACTATAGGTATGATATCCGTATTATAAGAGAAATAACAACCAGATGATGCTTCGATAATATTCAATGCAGTATCAAGTCTGCATATGGTATCAGGAAGAGGCACAAACCGCTTAAGGATGGATTCCTGAGCCGGAATATTTAATGATAATACCGATAAAGTTATAATTAAGATAAATCTGACAGTGCAAATCCCGGAGAATGGTTTTATGTTTTCAGAAAAGGCCAAATGATTTAAGATAATTAATCTGCCTGAACACTCTTGCAACCATCACCACTTAAAATTATATCAGAGCGCATTCTCTCAATATCCAGGTTAAATGCAGTCTTCAGGACTTCCAGGACTGTATCTACTGGTTGATGATTTAAAAATGTTCCTGTGAAATGGCATTCTGCAACTTCAGGATTTCCAAATATTATATTTGTTCCGTAAGTATGATTGAGATCGGCTATTACTTCACTTAAACCAGTTTCACGAAATTCAAGCTTCCCGGTCTTCCAGGAGAGATAGTTTTCGTTCTCGTTTATTTTCTTTTCTATTCCATTTTCAGTCAGAATCCCGATATATCCTGGTTCAATAAGCATCGACGGATCTTCCCTCAGCTTGTTTGTGAGTTCAACCAATCCGGACTCAACGTATACATTTACTGTTTTGTTGTCATTGTCAGCCTGAACCGAGAAAGAAGTTCCGATAACCTTTACCAGAGCCTGTTCTGTTGAGATAATAAAGGGCTGATCAGGATCATGTGTAATTTCAAAAAAGGCTTCACCTTTGAGAGCTAATTCACGGGTACCGGTTTCTTTGCGTTCATAACTGATCACGCTGTTTGCTTTAATATGTACGATAGAACCATCTGGTAATGTCGTCTGCATCATCCGGTCTGGTTCCGATCGAACAGTAAGCTGCCTGTCAGCAGAATCACGCGGACTAATAAATGATTTAAAAATTACAAAACTCAAACCTGCTGCAATAATTATAACAGCGGCAACACGAAGAGCAGCGGGGTACATTTTCCTGTATGAGGATTTCCTGATATTTTCAACCTGTCTTGTTGCTGATTTCTGATTTTCAATCCTGTTCTTTAGTTTTTCCCAGGCTGAATCGGTATTTACCTCGATCATATTTTGTTTATTTTTTGTTTCATTCCACATTTTCTGAACAGAGGATATAAGCTTATTATATTCCTGATCAGATTGAATAATTTTTTCAAAGGCTTCCTGCTCCTCATTATCCATTTCCTGATCAAGGTATTTAGCAATTTTTCCCCAGTTTATGTTTTTGTTTTTATTCATAATATTCTTTAAGATTTTGCCTGAAAAGCTTCAATGCTTTTCCCATATTAGCTTCAACAGTTTTTATAGATATTAAAAGTCGTGATGCAATCTCTTTATACTTTAATCCCTCAAACCTGCTCATTTCGAATATCCTGCGAACCTTTTGAGGCATTGAAGATAATGTGGACTGAACTATCTGTTCCAGCTCATTTGTTTGTAGCCTGATATCAGGTTCATCACCTGGGATCATTTCTGAGTTCAGTGGTAATACATTTGTAGTTTTCCTGATATTCTTTTCCCTGAGCAACATCATGGTATTATTATATACGGATCTGTACAGATATGATCGTATTGAGGACCTGATCACCAATGTTTCTTTTTTTTCCCATAGTTTATAAAAAAGATCCTGAACAATTTCTTCCGCAGTGTCTTTATCCCGGAAATACTTGAAAGCGTATGTGCAAAGCTCCCTGTAGTAAGTCCGAAATAAGACTTCAAAAGCATCCATGTCTCCA
>CAZEKO010000283.1:0-3080 GCA_964512775.1 uncultured Bacteroides sp.
GGATCAAAAATGTTTAATGAACTCATCGTGGTTGAAAAGGATCCTGTCAGGCAGGATGCACTCATCGATACACTTATGATGATCTATGACCAGAGGATGAAATATTTCGACCAGAAAGGCAATGTACTAGGCAGAAAAGCTGTGGATCTTTTGCGGTACAGGAATGATGATATTGCTTCAGTAGAAGAAGCATATAACTATCTCGAAGAATCTGTAAACCTTCTGAAAAATAAATCATTAATGCCAGTTGTAGCAGCTTTTATGACTTCCACATATGCCCTTTTTGATGCGGGGAAAGTATCCGATATTAAAGTCATTGATAATTACTCATTAGCTTCGGATATCATTGATTATGCACTTGCTGAAAACCCTGCAGATGAAGATGCGAAAAAAGTCAGAGAAAATATTAATCAGAATTTTATTGCTTGCGGTGCACATTCCTGCCAGTCACTCATCAACTATTTTAAACCCCAGTACGAAAACAAAAAGACAAACATTCCGTTTCTTAAAAAAGTCGTTTCCTGTATGTCTACTCTGGATTGTAATGAAGATCCTCTTTACTTCCAGGCTTCAGAAGCTTTATACCAGCTGGAACCTTCAGCCCTGGCTGCTTTTAACCTGGCAAAAATATTTGTGACCAAAGAAAATTATAACAAAGCAGCAGCTTACTATAAAGAAGCAATTGAAAAGGAAAAGGATCCTTTAAACAGAGCTGAATATTATTATCAACTTGGCTGGATTACATTTGCTAAACTGGAGGATCTTCAGGCAGCCAGGAAATATGCCCTGCAGGCAATTGACTTGCGGCCTGGATGGGGTGAACCTTTTATACTGATTGGTGATGCGTATGCTGCCAGTAGGGACTGTTTTACCGATGATTTCGAAAAAAGAACTGTTTATTGGGCTGCTGTCGATAAATTCGTACAGGCAAAATCTATTGATCCATCGGTGTCTGAAAAAGTAAATGAACGAATTCAGATCTATTCATCGTATTTCCCCGATGTGGAGACTATATTTTTCTATAGCCTGAAAGACGGAGATCCATATAAAGTAGGATGCTGGATAAATGAAAAAACAATTGTCAGATCAAGGTAATTGCATAAAAACCGGAATTCTTTTACTTGTATTTTCGCTTTACTTTTATTCATGCGAAAACGAGATCGAAAAGATTAATTCCCTGACGGGAACCTCAATCTTTCCTGAGGTTTCTGGTAAAAATGTCGAAATCATTCAAAGTGATTCGGGTAAAGTAAGGGTGCGTATACTTGCTCCGGAGTTGTATAAATACGACCAGGTAGAACAACCATATATAGAATTTCCCCGTGGTATGAAAGCATACTTTTATGACGACAGCCTGAAAATTGAATCAGTGATAGAAGCTGGTTATGTTAAGTACTTTGAGAAGGAAAGACTATGGGAAGCTAAAAATAACGTAGAAGCACGAAATTTGAAGAAAGGTGAACAGCTTAATACTGAACATCTGTTCTGGAATGAGCAGAAAAAAACCATCTATTCAAATACAAATTCAAGAATTGTTACCGAAGACGGGACTTTTTACGGTGAAAAAGGTTTCGACGCAAACCAGGATCTGTCCAAGTGGAAACTTAAAAGCTCAAAAGGCACAGTTAATGTAAAAAATGAATAAACAGGTTTACTTTATCCTTGAAATATTCTGGTTCATTATTGGTATCCTCGCGATTGCGGCCGGAATACACCAGACATTACAGCATGGACTGAAAGAAAGCTGGCTGTTTTTCCTGATTTCAGCTACCGGTTTTGGTATGTACTTTATGCGAAGGAATCTGAGAAAAAAAATCTCCAAGTAATTTTATTTCTCTATGAATCATGCACTGATAATAATATTATCCCTCCTCTTTTCAGCCTTCTTTTCGGGAATGGAAATTGCATTTATCTCTGCAAACAAGTTGAAAATACAGGTCGATAAAAACCAGGGGATTTTTGGTTCCAAAATCATCTCATTTTTCAATGAAAAGCCAGGCCACTATATTGCCACCATGCTGGTAGGGAATAATATCGCCATTGTTATCTATGGTATTATAATGGCTGTCATTCTTGAACCTTTGATAAGTCGGTTTACCAGTTCTGATATTTTTATACTTATAATTCAGACGATAATTTCAACCCTTTTTATACTGATTACAGCTGAATTCCTTCCTAAAACTGTATTTATTATTAATCCCAATCTGGCTCTGAAAATCTTTGCTGTCCCTGTTATCGTAATTTATTTACTGCTTTACCCCGTAACCAGAATAATAGTAGCTCTGTCTTATCTTCTGATACGGATTTTCACGGGAAAGCCTATAGAGAAAAGTTCCGGTGAACAAGTTTTTGGGAAAATAGACTTAGATCACCTCCTCAGCAAGGCTCAGGATCAGGCAACGAATACAACCGGGGAACAGAATGGAATAAGAATTTTTCAGAATGTCCTCGACCTTTCAAATTTAAGGTTGAGAGATTGTATGGTGCCTCGTAATGAGATTGTATCAATGGAAGAGAAAAGCACCATTGAAGACATACGGCAAAAGTTTATCGAAACCGGTCTTTCCAAAATACTGATTTATAAAGAAACTCCTGATAATATAATTGGTTATATCCATTCAAAGGAAATATTCAAAAATCCTGTTGAGATTACTTCCAAAATCATCAATATTCCAATAGTTCCGGAAACAATGCCTGCAAACAAACTCCTCCAGGCTTTTATCAGTAAACATAAGGGCATCGCCCTGGTTGTTGATGAATTTGGCGGAAACAGCGGTATCATTACTATTGAAGATATTATTGAAGAAATATTCGGTGAAATTGAAGATGAACATGATTTCTCCGAATTGATAGAAAAACGTCTTAATGACAATGAATTTATTTTTTCCGGAAGACTGGAAATTGATTACCTGAACGATACCTATAACCTGGGAATCCCAAAAACAGATGATTATGAAACTCTCGCCGGGCTCATCCTGTTTTATCATGAGAGCATCCCGGTCATCAACGAAAAAATCACAATTCATTCATTTATCTTTAAAATCCTTGAAGTCTCTCAAACCCGCATCGGCCTCATCCAC
>CAZEKO010000284.1:0-3079 GCA_964512775.1 uncultured Bacteroides sp.
CCGTTAATTATTACCGGATTTTCACGTTCTTCCGGTGTCATAGATTGTATAATAGCTTCGAGGCCTTTAAATGCATCATCATCGATATCCAGATTTTTCAAAGATTTGCCGACGCCAGGAATCATTGAAGCAAGTTCTTTAATATTACCCATTTTTTTAATCTGCTGAACCTGACTAATGAAATCATTAAAATCAAACTGGTTCTTCGCAATTTTTTTCTGCATTTTTCTCACTTCTTCCGCGTCGTATTGTTCCTGGGCTTTCTCAACAAGCGAAACAATATCACCCATACCTAATATCCTGTCTGCCATTCGTTCCGGATAGAAGACATCCAGAGCATCCATTTTTTCACCGGTACTTACAAATTTTATAGGTTTCTGAACAACCGTTTTAATCGAAAGAGCAGCTCCGCCTCTTGTATCGCCATCGAGTTTGGTGAGTACAACTCCATGGAAATCCAGCCTTTCATTGAATTCCCGGGCTGTATTTACGGCATCCTGACCTGTCATAGCGTCTACAACAAACAGGATCTCATGTGGATTTACAGCATCTTTTATCGCTGCAACTTCCTTCATCATCTTTTCATCAATGGCAAGTCGACCCGCGGTATCAATAATAACTACAGTATGCCCTTGCATTTTTGCATGCCTGACAGCAGCTCTGGATATTTTGACCGGATCTTTATTATCTTCCTCTGAATATACGCTTACATCAATCTGTCCTGCAAGAATTTTAAGCTGCTCAATTGCCGCCGGCCTGTAGATATCACCTGCAACCAGCAGAGGGTTTTTTCCTTTTTTTGTCTTGACATATTGAGCAAGCTTTGCTGCAAAAGTTGTTTTTCCTGATCCCTGAAGTCCTGCCACAAGAATTACTGAAGGATTGGCTTTAAGATTTATATCTTCTTTACCTCCTCCCATCAGATCAACCAGTTCATCATGTACAATCTTCACCATCATCTGTCCCGGTTGTATCGCCGTGAGGATTTTTTGACCAAGAGCCTTTTCCTTGATCGTATCAGTAAAATTTTTAGCAATCTTATAATTTACGTCAGCATCTAAAAGAGCTTTGCGCACATCTTTCAATGTTTCTGCAACATTGATTTCAGTTATGCGGCCCTGGCCTTTCAGAAGCTTAAATGCCCTGTCAAGTTTATCTGTCAGGTTTTCAAACATTATGATACTTTATATTAGAGTTACAAAAGTACATACCTACATTCTTTCCGGAACTTCAATTCCCAGAAGGAACATAGCTGAATTTATTATGTTTCCTGTCACTGCAGAAAGCAAAAGTCTGAATTTAACCAATTCCGTTGCATTGGCGCTTAGAATAGAGTAATCATGATAAAACTGGTTAAATTCTTTTGCAACTTCATAAGTATAATTGGCAATAAGGGCAGGATTCAGCTCCTTTCCTGCCATTTCAACGGTTTCCGGAAACTGACTAAGGAGTTTTATAAGTTCGATTTCTTTCTCATCCGGCCTAAAATCCCGTGACAGGTCAGGAATAATTCCTGATTCCTCAGCTTTTCTCAATACCGATCTTATCCTTGCATAAGTATACTGAATGAACGGCCCTGTATTTCCATTAAAATCTATTGATTCTACAGGATCAAATAACATGTTTTTTTTAGGATCAACTTTAAGAATAAAATACTTAAGGGCCCCAAGACCAATAATTCTATAGATGTCCTCCTTTTCTTTATCAGTGTAATCATCAAGCTTTCCCAATTCAGTTGACATTGATCTTGCAGTGCTAATCATTTCAGATATCAGGTCATCTGCATCTACAACTGTACCTTCCCTGGATTTCATTTTACCTGAAGGAAGCTCAACCATGCCATATGATAAATGGTACAAATCATCAGCCCAGTCAAATCTCATTTTTTTGAGAAGTATTTTCAGCACCTGGAAATGATAATTCTGTTCGTTGCCGACTACATAAATATGCTTGTCAAATCTATAATCCTGATAGCGTTGATGTGCAGTCCCAAGGTCCTGGGTTATATAGACTGATGTTCCATCGCTCCTTAATAAGACTTTCTGATCCAAACCATCATTGCGTAAATCGGCCCATACTGAACCATCGGGACGCTGTTCAAAGACTCCCTGGGATACTCCCTTCATTGCTATTTCCCTACCCAGTGTATATGTTTCTGATTCATAATAGATTTTATCAAAGTCCACACCGAGTGCCTTGTATGTTATATCAAATCCACCATATACCCAGGCATTCATTTTCTCCCACAGGTTCCAAACATCCTTATCATGATTTTCCCATTTTCGTAAAAGCTCCTGTGCCTCCTGGATCAGCGGGGCATCCTTCTTCGCCTTTTCTTCCGGTGTACCGGCTTTAATCAATGAATCAATCTGTTTTTTATATTCCTGTTCGAATTTTACATAATAATCCCCTACCAGGTGATCTCCCTTTTTCCCTGATGATTCCGGAGTCTCACCCTGTCCCCATAACATCCATGCGAGCATGGATTTACAAATATGAATGCCCCTGTCGTTAACAATATTTACTTTATAAATACGGTGTCCAAGTGATTCAAGAATCCTGGAAATTGAAAATCCTATAAGGTTATTTCGTATATGTCCGAGATGAAGAGGTTTATTCGTATTTGGTGATGAATATTCAACCACGTAAACCTTACCGGTATTTTGATATTCAACTTTAAATGAATCCTTGTAGAATTGATTCAGGACATCAAGCCAGAATTCATGTTTCAATTCGAGGTTCAGAAAACCCTTTACAACATTAAAATCTTTTACTCCTTCAACTTTATTTCGAAGGCACTCCCCAACTTCAATGCCAGTTGCTTCAGGTGATTTTTTTGAAAACTTTAATAATGGAAAAACGACCAGTGTGATATCACCTTTAAATTCACGGCGTGTTTTCTGAAACTGAACAGTATCCGGCAGATTTTTTACCTGATACAGCTGTTCAATCGAGGCTAAAATATCCCTTGTTAATTGATCTAAATAAGTCATTATTCTGTATTCTGAAAAAACCGGACAAATATACTTCAAAGAATTGTTTTAATCATACTTTTTATAAACTTACGTTTATTACTTAA
>CAZEKO010000285.1:0-3068 GCA_964512775.1 uncultured Bacteroides sp.
GCAAAAAATTTTGCTGATAAGTTCTTCAGTACTGTCAGAGATGGAAAAACTTATGAATGCAAGGATGAAGCAACTGAGATGTTAAGCCAGAGATTCACCCCTGAAGTACAAAAACAGGTTTATCAGGATATTCAGGGCAAGTTCGGCGATTATAAATCGCTTGAATATGCCGAAACCTGGAAATACTCTGGTACGGAAACTATGACAATCGTGAGGTTTAAAGGCATCTTTAGTAAGAGCAATGAAATACCAGAAATAAGGATTGTTCTTGATCAGGCTAACAAGGTAGCCGGATTCTGGTATAAACCATGGGAAGCGGAATTGAAATAATCAACAGTACAAAACTCTGACACTCAGGTCCAACTGATTTGAAATTCAGATCTACAGGGATTTTAAATACCTGTAGTTTTAATAATACAAATTAAAAAATGAAGAATTCCAAGCAAAGCCGAAGGAATTTTCTCAGAAATTCTTCCTTAGGATTTATTGGGGCAGGAATAATCGGAAACGAAAAAACACTGCTATCAAATAACCAGGATATGGATCCTGAAATATCTTCTATCAAGGAATACCGGATACTTGGCCGGACAGAATTCCGGGTCTCGGATATAAGTTCGGGATCACCCAGAAATGAAACCTTGTTAAAAGCCCTTCTAAATGCAGGTGTAAATTTCATTGATACAGGTGAAGATTATGATAATGGGAATAATGAAAGACTTATAGGAAAAGTTTTAAAGGAATACGACCGAAAAAAAATATTTATCCTTTCTAAAATATATTCTGAGGAAAAGAAATTTAACGGGAAAGAGGATGTCCTTAACCGGGTAAGAAAAGCCCTTGAGAGACTGGAGACAGATTATATCGATTGTGTTGGTATTCATGAGGTTACTAAATCGGAACATGTCAAAGAAGAAAACTTTCACGCCGCTATGGAGCAATTAAAAGCTGAGGGAAGAGTACGGTTTACTGGTGTTTCCTGCCATGGCAGTGCCCATGTGGCAGATCCTGAAGAAACTATTGATAAAGTACTTCTGGCAGCAGTTGAAGACGGACGATTTGATGTTTTCCTTATGACATATAATTTCATGAATGCACCCCAGGCAGATCCCGTCCTGGATGCCTGCGAGAAAAAAGGCATTGGGACTGCTATCATGAAATCTAATCCAGTAATGATATATGAAATCCTGGATGGATACATCAAGAAAATGGAAGAAAAAGGGGATACCATTCCCGAGTACTATTCTGTTTTTCATGATAAATATCTTAAGCAGAATGAATATGCGAAAGAATATTTCAGTAAGTATGATATAAAAAATAATGAAGAATTAATTAAAGCTGCCCAGCTTTTTGTCTTATCCAATCCTAAAGCTCAGACGACATGTATCGACTTCAGAAATTTTAATGATGTTGACCTGTTTATTAATCTGTCAGGGAAAAGACTGGAATCATTTCAGGTCGATCTGCTTAATCATTACAGGGAAAAATTCGGTTACCTGAACTGTCGCATAGGTTGTAATATGTGTCAAAATGCTTGCCCTCACAAAGTACCCATAAATACTATTCTCCGTTATAATTATTATTACCAGAATAAAGGGGATCAAAAACATGCCATGGATCTTTACAAAAACCTCCGCTCAGCCAAACCTGAAGTTTGCGAGACTTGTCCCGGTTACTGCGAAGATGCCTGTCCATTTGGGGTTGCCGCAAAAGGGCTCCTGGCTATGGCTCATGAGAACCTGAAATTTTCTGATTACTTTTGTTCAAATATCTAAATCAATTTGAAATATGGTAGGATTAAAGCTGGATATTACAAACGTCTTTCCTTTTGTCTCAAAAGAGAAGGTTTTCATTTACAAAGATGAAGCTATGCGACATCTTAAAGCTCTTCATAACAAAACAGGTGCTGGCAGTGATTTTACAGGTTGGGTTGATCTTCCGTCAAGAATTACAGAAGAATTTATAAGGGATATTGAGGAAAGTGCCAGTTACTTGAGAAAAATTTCAGATATCGTAGTCGTGGTTGGGATAGGCGGATCTTATCTTGGCGCAAAAGCAATCATAACAGCGCTAAGTCATAATTTTGAATATATCACCTGCAAAAAAGAAAATCCTTCAGTTCTTTTTGCAGGACAGAATATCGGAGAGGATTACCTGGTTGAATTAATGGAAATCCTTGATAAAAAAGATTATTCAATCATTGTCATTTCAAAATCCGGGACCACTACAGAACCTGCTTTAGCATTCAGGATACTGAAAAAGCACCTGGAGAAAAAGGTTGGAATACCTGAATCCAGAAAAAGGATTATTGCCATTACTGACAAGAAAAGAGGTGCATTGCGAACAATGGCAGATCAATCAGGATACAAATCCTTTATCATTCCGGATGATACAGGCGGCAGATATTCAGTCCTTACTCCTGTGGGATTACTTCCTATTTCTACAGCAGGTTTTCATATAAGAGATTTTATCGACGGGGCCAGGGCGATGGAAAAAGAGACAGGCCTTGATATACCATACGAAAAGAATCTTTCTGCAATTTATGCTTCTACAAGAAATGCACTTTACAGGAATGGAAAAACCACTGAAATACTTGCAAACTATAACAATAAGCTTATTTATCTTTCTGAATGGTGGAAGCAATTATATGGAGAAAGTGAAGGAAAAGAGCACAAGGGGATCTTTCCTGCCAGCGTTAATTTTACCGCCGATCTACATTCAATGGGACAGTATATACAGGAAGGTACAAGGAATCTTTTCGAGATTGTCATTTCCATTGAGGAGACTAATTACAAGCTAAAAATACCTGACGATAAAGAAGATCTGGACCAGCTTAATTTTCTTGCACAAAGGAGAGTTGATGAAGTCAATAAAATGGCTGAGCTTGGAACCATACTGGCCCATGTAGATGGAGGGGTACCGAATATCCGGATTGAAATACCAAAATTAAATGAATATTCACTTGGTGAACTTGTATATTTCTTCGAAAAAGCTTGTGGAATCAGCGGGTACCTGCTTGGCGTAAATCCTTTCAATCAGCCTGGTGTGGAGGCCTATAAGAAAAACATGTT
>CAZEKO010000286.1:0-3067 GCA_964512775.1 uncultured Bacteroides sp.
TAATGATATCCTAACCTATTCTGCAACACCACCCCAATTATGATCTGTACTTTCAACGTAATATCTCCTTTATCCAACATGTTACGGATCATAAAGAGGGGGCAGGAACAAACTATGTATTATCTTTAATAAAATATTAATTATTATGAATAATAATAAACTGTATTCTTTATTAAAACATTGTTCAATACTCCTTTCTCTGTCCTTTATTGTAACCTTTAACAACAATATTGCTGCGGCTACCAGTAAAAGTTTGTCAGATCAATATCACATTGCAATATTATGGGAATCAGGTCCTGTAAGCGGTACAATTGAGGTTAAGTACGGATCATTTGAAAAAATGACAATTATTAATCGTAAAAGTAAAGTTAAAGAAAACCAGTTTAATTGCAGGTCACAAGGTTTTATACGTTTAATAGTTGGATTTACTGATATAAAAACAGAGCCAGGCAGCGGTTCGACATTAGTTTTTGTAAATACTATTGATAATGCCTTTTCATTTTTTCTCCGTGACGTGAATTCTGAATTTCCAATTTATATTCCGGAATATCAGGTTATAGTAACAAATGCTGACGATTTAAGAGATTATAATACTATTGAACAAATTATTCTTGATTCGAACCTTAAAACCAGGCTTGAAACAATCGAAAATGAAGTGGAAGAATCTTATATTTCCGCTGCTGCTGTGACAAGAGACCAGACCTGCCCAACATGGTTAGGTATCAGTCGTGATGTACGGACATTCCAAATTGATTACGCTAGAAAAGATGAAGCAAGAGAGTTTGACATCATTACACCGCGCTTGGTTTCCGAGCCAATCAAGTTAACGGAATTAAATAATCAGGATGCGAATTATGGTTTTGTTACGGGAAGAGGACAGGGACCAGTGTTAAATGTAAAACGACAACTTGAAAATGGATTTTTACCGATTCTTCATACTCTACTGGTGGATGAGGATATTTCATATAAGTCAATATGTTTTGTTTCTTTAGAGAGTTCCATGTTAAAAGCGGGAAATATTAAAGGAACAAATTTCCTGGTAGCTGACAATTATGGTTACGGAAATATGTTTACTGATGATCAGATGAAACTACTGGAACAAGAAAAAGAAAAAATGCCTTTCAAAGATGAAGAAACCATTCTCTATTTTCATGTAGAAGCTGAAAACAATTCCCTGGTTCCCCGTTACGCCTGGTTTAAAACAATAAGGCCTGGTACTGGCTGGTGGTCAGGTTACAAATGGTCATTTGACAGGGAAACTGGTTTTTCATTATATGATAATGGTAAAGTATTTTGCATATCGAAACTTAATGGGCAACCGTTGCCTGATGAAGAATTGGCCATATTACTACAACCAGGAGAAAAGGCAATTATTGAATTTTTCCTTCCACATAGTCCCGTTTCCAGAGAAAGAGCTGAAAAAATCTTCAATCAATCATTTAATGAAAAATATAAAGAATGTAAGGAGTACTGGCAGGATAAACTTAATAGTGCAGCAGATATTCATCTTCCGGAAAAAAGAATTGAAGAAATGATGAAAGCTGGCTTATTACATCTTGATATGGTTACTTATGGCAATGAACCAGAAGGAACCCTGGCACCGACCATTGGAGTCTATTCTCCAATCGGCACTGAAAGTTCACCGATGATTCAATATTACAATTCAATGGGTTGGAATGATATTGCTAAACGTTCTCTGATGTATTTTCTTGATAAGCAACATGAAGATGGTATGATCCAAAATTTTGGCGGATATATGGTTGAAACCGGAGCAGCCCTATGGTCCATGGGAGAGTATTTCAGATATACACAGGATACTTTATGGGTAAAGGCTATAAAACCCAAATTATTGAAATCCTGTGAATTCCTTATTAAATGGCGGGAAGAAAATAAAGACCCGGAACTAAAAGGTAACGGATACGGAATGATATCTGGCAAAGTAGCTGATCCCGAGGATGCATACCATCAGTTTATGTTAAATGCATATTCTTATATCGGGCTTAAAAGAGTTGCAGAGATGTTGATAAAAATTGATCCGGTAAATTCCTTAAAACTGAAAAATGAAGCAGAATCATGGAAAGAAGATATTCGCAATTCTTTATTCATTGCAATGGCCAATTCCCCGGTAATTCCAGCGGGAGATGGAAGCTGGTGTCCAACAGTTCCCCCATGGACTGAAGCTACCGGGCCATTATCACTGTATGTAAATCCCGGGAATTGTTTCTCTCATGGAACTTTTACAACCAGGGACGTATTGCTCGGGCCACTGTATCTTATTTTTTGTGAGGTGTTAGATCCATGGGAAGAAACGAGTACAATGATGCTTAAATATCATACAGAATTATTTTATCAACGCAACGCAGTTTTCAGTCAGCCATATTACAGTCGGCATGCCTGGCTTCAGCTGAAAAAGGATTTAGTCAAACCATTTTTGAAGACCTATTATACCACATTTTCTGCTCTCGCCGACCGGGAGACTTATTCTTTCTGGGAACATATCTATCATGTCAGTCCGCATAAAACTCATGAAGAAGGGTGGTTTTTGATGCAAACAAGGTGGATGTTGTATATGGAATCGGAAGATACACTAAAGTTATTACCAGGAATTCCCAGGATTTGGTTAAATGATGGGGAAAAGATAGAACTCAAAAATGCATGGAGTTATTTTGGTACTTTTGATCTTAACGTGCATTCAGATCTGAAGAATGGATTTATCGAAGCGGATCTTACATGTGATTCTGAAAGATCACCTGAGATTGTTATACTGCACCTGCCGCATCCCGAAGGATTAAAACCCATAAAAGTAATTGGTGGGACGTATCTGGATAAAAAAGAATCTGTTATGATCAAACCATTTAATGGTTCAGGAACAGTTAGATTGATATATGATTGATAATTATTTAATTTGTTTTATGATGAATCATTTCAGTGTCATCGCAACAACCAAACTCTATTTGCAATGTGAAATGTGATATATGATATTTTTCTGCAAGCAGAGATTCAATTTTTTTACGTATTATATCTGTTTGACTCACCTGCAAATCTTTATTAAGATCAATATGTCCTT
>CAZEKO010000287.1:0-1283 GCA_964512775.1 uncultured Bacteroides sp.
GGGGCTGTGATTGCCACCGTTGCACCAACAGTACTAAAAGCTGAAGTACCTGTGCCGGAGATAATTCCCGAAAGCGTTAAAGGAGCCAATGATCGAATACGGATTGCTGTACTTGGAGTTAATGGCCGGGGAGTTACCCATTATGAAGAAATCATGAATCTTTCTCAAACGGCAAATGTAGAAGTAGCGGCTTTGTGTGATCCTGATATGGATGTTCTTCAAAAGCGTGCTAATGAATTTGAACAGAAGTATGGCAAAAAGGTAAAGATTGAACAGGATTTCAGAAAAACATATGATGATAAGTCGATTGATGCTGTTACAATTGCAACCCCCAATCACTGGCATGCCCTGCAAACTATATGGGCTTGTC
Source organism: uncultured Bacteroides sp. (assembly GCA_964512775.1). Taxonomy (GTDB): domain Bacteria; phylum Bacteroidota; class Bacteroidia; order Bacteroidales; family SM23-62; genus LJUQ01. The sequence goes on from CAZEKO010000287.1 coordinate 371, forward strand.
AGGCCGGCAAAGATGTGTACGTTGAAAAACCGGCCACGCATAACATTTATGAAGGGAAAAAGATGATTGAGGCTGCCTACAAGTACAATAGAATCGTACAGCATGGGGTACAGTTACGCAGCTCGGTGTCAATTAATGAAGCAATTCAGCATTTACGGGACGGTTTAATCGGTCGCGTTTATATGTCACGCGGACTTGTTTATCGCTGGCGTGTCGATATTGGTGACAAAGGGATCTCCCCAACGCCTCCCGGACTGAATTATGATCTCTGGTGTGGCCCTGCTCCAATGCGCCCGTTCAGTAAAAACCTGGTACATTATAACTGGCACTGGCACTGGAATTACGGTAATGGAGATGTCGGAAACCAGGGAATTCACCAAACTGATCTTTGCATGTGGGGTTTAGGAATCACCAGCTTACCTGAGAGGATTACTTCTATGGGTGGTAAGTTTCTTTGGAACGACTGCAAGGAAGTTCCGGAGGTTCAGACATCAATTTACCATTATCCAAAGGAAAAGAAAATTATTCAGTTTGAAGTTCGTCATTGGTGCACCAACCTGGAGGACGGAGCCGGCGTTGGCAATATTTTTTACGGTGATAAGGGTTACCTGGTCGTCAAGGGATACGGCACCTATGCAACCTACCTGGGTGAAAAACGCGAACCTGGACCTGCCCGTTCCGAAGAAGGCGAACTGCCTCGTCATTTCCAGAACTGGTTCGATGCGATCCGTGCCCGTGATATGAGCGTACAAACAGGCCCCGTACAGACCGGGCATTTAGCCTCATCACTTGCTCATCTGGGAAACATATCATATCGCCTGGGCCGTCAGCTCGAATTTGATCCTGTAGCAGAACGATTCATTGGTGAAGGTGAAACTGAGGCCAACAGCATGCTTTCAAGAGAATACAGGGC
>CAZEKO010000287.1:1383-3041 GCA_964512775.1 uncultured Bacteroides sp.
CTTATTCCCAAATAAATTCATCCGTTGCAAGGTTATGTTCTAACCGCGGAGAGATAAGTGTTTTCTGAGAGTTCGCGTCCTGCACCGGATAGGCATACCAGAAAGCAGTTCCTCCATAAATACTGCGCATAATGTCTTTATGCCACCAGATCTCATTTGCTACTTTCAAAGTATTCTGAAATTGAAAATTATCATTCATATGGAAAGAATATACGAAAACGTTGGCCGGTTTTTGAGTAATAAATCCTGATATTGCCTTATTGTCGAACCAGCACCATCCTGAATTATAATATTCTTCAGTTCCGGTTCCGTGATAACCCGGCGGAAAACCTGATTCATCACTCCATATGAGCCAATCTCCTTCTCCCCACCAGATAGGATAAGGCCAGGCAACGTGCAATAAATTCCCTACATATTTCCCTCTGCAGTTTTTAGCATCCAGGAGGACCAGAAATGGTTTTACGCTTTTACCAAATCTTGGGTATATCGTGTGAACCGTGCTATCGATCTGTATTTCATTCCAGGTTGCATGAAACCGACCCCAATCTTCAGGAACCATCTTCTTTTTCTCAATCTGAAGCTTCACTGATATGTTTTCGATATTTTCATTCGATTCATTGGCAAATGTTATGATAAAACCTTCACTGAATGGCATGGGAAACCGGGAATAAACTTCACTATCGTTAATTCCAAGTAGAAGCGAGCTGAATTGTTTCTGGTTCTGATAGTCTGCGTTGCCAAAAAAATATCCAAGCGGGACATCCACGCTTTTTTCAGTATGACCATCCCATTGTATCTGAAACCTTGTTTGTTGTAAAATTTCTGCTGTACTTGGCAGAACAGAAATTCTCATCTCTTTAATAATCCCTCTCCCACTATAATTTATTTCTCCTGTTTTGCGGGGATCAATGGAAATTTTTTCATCAATTGTCCATTGAGAAGGCGATACAGGATGTCCTGATTCTGATTTCACCCAGGCTTTACATGCTTTATCCAGTTCTTTTTGTTCATCTCTGCTGAAGGGAAGCGTCAGACTTTTTACTTTAATGTCACCTGAATATTTTGTATAGACTACCTGCCAGTAATTACCCCAATTTACTTCTCTTATATTTACCAGTTGTATTTTGCAATGTTTTGCAAAAGGAATCGGGAAAAGAATACCCGGATATGTTTTCTGGAAAACAAACGGATATGGAAATGGGCCTGTGTGATCATCAAAAAATTTTGTGACATCCATATCATAAATGGGTATCGAATTATTATCAATAAATACCTGGATCTTTGTTCCATAAGTACTTACGTCGATAAATCCATATGTAACACCAGTGAATATTCTATGTATACATCCAGGACCATTGACATCAAGCAGGATATTTTTAGCGCCCTGCCAGTTTTTAAAACAATCCCCGTCGCTGTTCCCCCCTGTGGTATCCCAGGTGCTTGATATAAAGGTATGTGAATCTTCCAATAACGGCAGGTTGTCAACTGTGTATAACTGATGAAGAAAGTATTTCAGATCTTTTACCTCTGTTTCATTCCGGATGCAATTAAAAGTTATAAAGCAAATAATTGCGCTGCAGACAATAATTTTCACTTTCATAATGCCGATTTCAATTTCTGGTTTTTTATTTTACCGGCCCTAAATACTTATCATACCA
>CAZEKO010000288.1:0-3033 GCA_964512775.1 uncultured Bacteroides sp.
CAACTGCTGAGATACTCTGATTCCCAGGTATTCCATCAGGGTGTATTCTTCACTGGTTGAGATCACAATATAGGCCGTTTCAGGGCTTTTGCCATCACCGGTAGCAAGAATGGAGGCTATAAATCCATAATATTTATGAAAATATTCATCCGCTTTAAGATAGTTTCCTGAATTCAGATATGCCAGACCTGTGTAGTGGTAAATGGCTATTTCAGCGGGATTCTTTTCAAGGTAATCTGCACCCAGTACAGCCGCTTCAGCGTACTGTCCCATATTCATCATTGAAAATAAACTGTCTGCTGTAAACCTCTCATTGCGTGCATATGGCATATACCGTCCGGAAACTGTCTGGCCGTAATAAAGCATGAAATATTCATCAAGCGCCAGAGAACGGAAATCTTTAGAAAATTTATCGGTTAAAGTTCTATAATAATACCGATGTTTCCGGTCAGAGATATATTTATCCAGGGTACGAATTTCTGGAGATTGAATTGACCTGAAGCGTGGTGGATAGTAATTTGTCAGCAGGACTCCTGGATCCGTTATACCCAGTATGACATTTTCTGCCTTAATAAAATAGTTCCCTGTTTCATTGGGTGAAAGATCAATTGCCCGATTAATAAACATGCCGGATTCCATGAAACTGTTTTTTCTAATTAAAACCCTTGACATTAATGCATAAAAAGCTGCAAGTTCAGGAGCCAGTTCAATTCCTTCCTGAATATAACGAATGCTTTCTTCATAATCATTGGATTCCATTAGACTGAAAGCCAGGCAATAGATCGCTGACAGGTCATTTGGTACAAAAGATAAAATATACCGGGAATCCTCCTGACAGGATTTATATTGTTCCAGAACCATATTAAGAAACATCCTTCGACTGATCGCATCCAGGTTACCAGGATCCTTTTCAATGGCTATATTAATGAAGTATTTTGCCGAATCATATACTCCCTGATCTTCATATAACCTGGCTATTTCAATCCATGCTTTGGCATTTGAAGAATCGTATTTCAGGAATTCATTCAGGGCACTTCTTGATTCCTCATATTTACCGCTGTCCAGGTAGCTGATCCCAAGTTCAAGCATTTTCTGCAGATCCTGCGCATGATTCGCAAGAGGAACCATAAATGCAATGAAGAGAAGGACAGGGAATTTTAAAGTGAACTTTATTTTGATCACAGATAAGCGATTTTTTATTAAACGGATAAATGGCGGTTTTTATTCACTTTCCTGGGATTGTTTTAATCATTGCTCAGGTCTTGATATGGATGATCTGGATTTGATATGAATGATGAGTTTGTCCTGTGATTTATTGATTTTCACGGAATTGTTTTAGCCGGATCTTATAATAGTTGCTGAAGTCTGATTTAGGATTTTTAAAGAGATAAACCGGCACTCCATATTCCCTTGCGTGAGGTGTGCTGATTCTGCCAACTATCCTGACATCGTCGTACATTACAATAACGTCATCGCTGTCACCAACTTTAATCACGCAATCTCCCGGGATACTGTCGGGAGCCCAGTACAGGTAGCTGTCATTAAAACTGATTGCAGGGGGCAACCCGAGTTTTTTGCCATAAAAGTTAATAGCTCCTGCTTCACCGTAATTATTGGCAAAGATCGTGCACCGCTCTCTTTCAGCCGGGGTGAGGCTGTGATATGCATCGCTTACGATTTGCGCTAATTCTTCCCAGCCAATCATATCCGCATAATCCTGAGGTAACTCATGGTATTCACCTTCTTCCCAGCGTTGACTGTTTTCTGTACCGGTAATTTGAGTGTACCGGATGAACTTTTCTGGTTTCAGGACGGGCAGGCTTATCGGGAGTGATATCAGGGCGATGATGAGGTTGATTGCAATTACCAGGTACCTGACAAAGGCCAGTTTCCCTTGAAACCAACTGACGAGTATAAAACCGCCGAATGCAAACAGCATGGGGTACAGGCCCAGTGTGTAATAGGGTTTGCCCCGGAGAACGATTAGTTGTGTCAGTGTCAGGAGGTATATCAGGCCGAGAATCCTGTATTTTTTGCCTTCCCGTATGAGCAGGATAAAAATAAGGCCGGGGATCCAGATAATTACAGCAGGGATATTCATCATCAACTGTTCCAGAAGAAAAATATCTATCCTGACATGAATCAGCTGGGTTTCAGCCAGTTCACGCATATGCGTAACTACCGGCCAGTCATGTCTGTACTGCCATATCAGGTTGGGAAGTGCGATCAGAAGTGCGATGCCGGCACCGATATAAGGATACGGGGATTTCAGCCATTTCCTTTGAGGGGTAAGGAATATTGAAACCAGAAACGCTGTCATGTAGAAAACAACTGAATATTTATTCAGGAAAGCCAGTCCCGCCGCAACCCCGATCCATATCCAGTATACTTTGCGCTCTGTATTTATGAGCCGGAATATCAGGAATGCAATCAATAACCAGTAGAATTCATCGAAGGAGACTGGCTGGAACAGGGTATTGCTTCTAAGGTAGGCAGGTGATGTGAGAAAAGCGAGAAGGGCGATAAATTGGGCCATTTTATTGCCGCCCATTTCTTTAACCATAATCCCGATGATAATCAGGGAGAGAGCCCCGACTATCGCGGGAAAGAAACGGATGCCAAAAACAGTATCACCGAAAAGGAACCGGGAGATATTTGCAAAAACAGCTATGGATGGTGGAACAGATTGATATCCCCAGCTGAGGTGCTTCCCGAGTTCAATATAAAGCAAACCGTCGCGATGGACTTCATAGTTGGTATTTGTCAGAAAGTGGATAAGGAGCTTAATGATGACAAAGACTGTAATCAGTCCCCATTCATTAAACCAGGGTTGGATTCTACGATAGATAGAAGTCATAGATTATAACAGATAACAGGAAATAGATTAAAGATAATATATTACATTTACTCTGAGCAATCTTTCGAATGACTAATATATCAGCTTGATAAATTATTCAGCGGGAAATCATTTATGAATGCAAAAATCAGATTTGATAGCAGGTTTCAGTTAATCCTGTTATTTGCATTTTTGTT
>CAZEKO010000289.1:0-1582 GCA_964512775.1 uncultured Bacteroides sp.
GTTGGGAAAAAATTTTTACTTTTCATTTTTTAATTTTTTCAAAATGTTTTGATTCCAACGAATATTTAACATATTTTTACTAAAACTACTTAATTCAAATTTAAAATTATATTTATTATGAAGGAAAATAAAAAATCAGGAATCAGCCGCAGGGAATTTATTGGTAATACGGCCAAAGCTGCTGCCGTGTTTACCGTTGTTCCAAGCAATGTAATCAGCGGTTTTGGTTACCGGGCACCCAGCGACAAGCTGAATATCGCATGTGTTGGTATTGGCGGAATGGGTGCAAGCAACCTCGAGGCTCTTCAAAGTGAAAACATCGTGGCACTCTGCGATGTTGACTGGGACTATTCGGCCCGTGTTTTCGAAGCATACCCTAAAGCCAAAAAGTATTGGGATTGGCGGGTAATGTACGATGAAATGAAAGATTCTATTGACGCTGTGGTGGTTGCAACAGCGGACCATAGTCACTGCATTGTCGCAGCTAATGCGATTACACTAGGCAAACATGTGTATGTTCAAAAACCATTAACTCACAGCGTTTACGAATCTCGTCTTTTAACCAAACTTGCTGCTAAATATAAAGTGGCAACGCAGATGGGAAATCAGGGAAGTTCAGGTGAGGGTGTAAGGCAGACTTGTGAATGGCTCTGGGCTGGAGAAATAGGTGATGTTAAGAAAGTCGAAGCGTTCACTGACCGTCCCATTTGGCCACAGGGACTTAACCGTCCGGAACAAGGCCATTGGGTACCAGAAACACTGAACTGGGATCTGTTTATTGGTCCGGCTCCAATGCGTCCGTATAATTCAATATACCACCCATGGAACTGGCGTGGCTGGTGGGATTTTGGTACCGGAGCTCTGGGCGATATGGCCTGCCATATTCTTCATCCTGTTTTTAAAGGGTTGCGTCTTGAATATCCTATAAAAGCACAGGGTAGTTCCACACTATTGCTGACCGATTGTGCACCAGTTGCTCAATTCGTAAAATATACATTTCCTGCCCGTGTTGGCAAGAAAACCGACAAAATGAAATTGCCGCAGGTAGAAGTAACCTGGTACGATGGTGGTATCAAACCACTATTGCCAGCAGGTTGGCCTGCAGGTAAAGATATGAATGATAATGGCGGAGGCGTTATATTCTATGGAACAAAAGACATACTCATCTGTGGCTGCTATGGTAAAGATCCATGGCTGCTTTCCGGAAGGGTTCCAACTACTCCCAAGACATTACCGCGTGTGAAAGGAAGTCATGAGATGGACTGGGCAAATGCATGCAAACAATCACCGGAAAACCGTACTGAATTATCTTCTGACTTCAAGGAAGCAGGTCCGTTCAACGAAATGGTTGTGATGGGTGTTCTGGCTGTACGTCTGCAAGCTTTGAACAAAGAACTGGAATGGGATGGTCCGAATATGAAGTTTAAGAATATAAGTGACAGTGAACAGATCAGAACCGTTATTGCTGATGGTTTCAGGATTCACAATGGTCACCCAACCTTCGACAAAACCTGGACCGATAAAATGTCGGCCAGAGCTTATGCCGAAGAACTGATCAAACATACTTACAGGAAAGGCTGGT
>CAZEKO010000289.1:1682-3009 GCA_964512775.1 uncultured Bacteroides sp.
GGCTCCAGAGGTTCAAAAGTCAAAGTTGCCCGTATTTTCATGGGGAATTCGGAGGGACTATGGCCAAAACCGGATTTAAATTTAGAAGATGAAATACGGTTTTATAAATCCCGGTTTGCAGAACTGGAGGATGAATTATCTGATGTCGAGTTTGTGGTAGATGAGCTGATCAGCACACCTGAAGAAGTAGTTTCAATAAAAGATAAATTATCAGGCGTGGATGGTATACTTGTCATACATCTTACTCTGGAAATATCCACTATTCTTAATGAGATCCTGAGTACAGGAAAGCCTACAATGATTTTTGCTGTTCCGTACTCAGGACACGAATGGTCAAATTTTGGTTCTTTAATGAAACAACCAATTGGGGCTAAAATGGGATGCATACTCTCAAGCGATTATAAACAACTAGCTGCTGCGATAAGACCTTTCAGAGCAATTCATCACCTGAAAGAAGCACGGATCCTTAATGTTACAACTAACTCATTTAGTGAATATTCGAGCAGTATGAATGAGAAATTCGGAACACAATTTAAACAAATCGGACTTAATCAGGTAATCGATGCTTATAACTCCATTAGTGATAGTGCAGCAAAAACGGAAACAGACAAATGGATAAAAGGAGCAACCATGGTTGTTGAACCCTCCGGTGAAGAAATATTCAAATCCTGCAAGCTTGCCCTTGCTTTTGAAAAATTGCTCGATGATGAGAATGCAACTGTGATTACAGTTGACTGTTATGGAAGTATGTACGGTCCCCTCTGCAAGGCTTATGCGTTTCCATGTATAGGTTTTACAAGGTTAAATGATATGGGGCTGGGTGGTATTTGTGAGTCGGATCTTCCAAGTGCAATGACACACATTCTTTTTCAGGGTTTATCAGGAAATCCAGGTTTTATAAGTGATCCAACAATAGACGAATCAAACAACACTATAATTCTTGCTCACTGCCTGGGATCAACTAAAATGGATGGACCTGACGGATTAACTGCTCCCTACAAAATCCGTACTATCATGGAACGACAGGAAGGAGCCGTTACACAGGTTCAAATGCGAATTGGCCAGAAAGTAACCCAGGCGATACTGGTTGGCACGGACCTGATACCTTATTTTACAGGAGAAATTGTCGGTACACCTGTATCACTTGAAGATGACAGGGGATGCAGAACAAAAATATCCGTTAGGGTGGATGGCGATGTGACCAGATTATGGAAGAACTGGTCACATGGATTACACCGCGTTACATGTTATGGAGATATCACTAAAGAGCTTGAGCATTTCTGCAGATTTAAAGAAATACAAATGGTAAATGAGGTGGTATGATGAA
>CAZEKO010000290.1:0-2999 GCA_964512775.1 uncultured Bacteroides sp.
ACTGCCTGGACCATATCTGCAATAGTGATATTATGTATGTTTCTTCTTGCTTTGAAAATACAATACTCATCCGTTATTCAACGACGGTTTGATATAGGTATTCTTAAGGCAATTGGATGGCATAACCGGAACGTGGTTTCACAAATAATGTCCGAAGCATTCCTCTATGCCTTAACAGGGGGAATAACAGGAATTACAATTGCTTATATTATTATATTATCATTACCTTCAGATCTCATGGCCGGAAGGGAATCCATTATTAATCCTCTGATATTTATAGCAGGTTTGTTGCTCCCGCTTGCCGGAGGACTTATTGCAGGATTGATATCTTCTATTAAAGCTGTCCGGCTGCAAACAGCAGATATAATCAGATCTTTATAGAAACAATTGAATTGATATATTTACATTATGAATAACATTCCTGTTTTGAAATGCAGCCACATCACAAAAAGTTTTAAAATAAGAGGAAAACAAATAGAAGTACTGAAGGGTATTGATCTGGAGGTATATCCAGGAGAATTGGTAGTGATCAAAGGCAGAAGCGGTGAAGGAAAGACAGTATTTCAATGGATTTTAAGTGGTATCGATTCACCTTCAACAGGGGAAATACTATTCGAAGGCACTCCCTACAATAAGCTCACACATGAAGAGCTTTCAAATATCCGCAGGAAAAAAATAGGACTGATCTTTCAGAATTTTAATCTGATCCCGTCATGGACTGCACTTGAGAATGTTGAATCGGCTTTGCTTAATAGTAATTTATCCCTTGAGGAACGTACCCGAAAAGCGATTTCAATGCTCAAGAAGATGGAACTTGGAGAAAGGCTGGATAACCTGCCGGTCGAACTTAGTGAAGGTCAGCAGCAGCGAGTTGCTATTGCCAGAGCTTTGATAAACGAACCCTCCCTTATTATTGCAGATGAACCAACCGGAAATGTTGATGATGATACTGCCAATGATATGCTGAATATTCTTATTCCATATATTAAAGAGAAAAAAAGCGCCATGGTAGTTACAACACATGGTGTCTTTACTGGTATGCATCTTGCTGACCGGATTTTCCACCTGAAAGATGGTTTGCTCACTCAGATAAGCAAATAAGAAACCAAAAATATATGGTTTTTTACTTTGATATTTTTTTCTGAAATTCGCAGGTACTGGAATTAATATCTGTATAAAAACAATCAATATGAGAAAAGGTTTATTATTACTGGCAGTAATTGCAATGGCAGCATTCAGCTGTCGGAAGGATGAAAAGCTGGTTGAGCTAAGGTTCTGCGCTGATGTAATATCGAGTAATCCCTGTGTCGGAGAAGATACTGTTTTTATACGTGGAACTGATGTATGGGCACAATTATTGCTTAAGCCGGGATTTAAAGATACTGCCGTGATTGGCAAATTTTATGGCTTTCAGAACGGCGAAAGAGTATTCATAGAAAGTAAAGTACATGAGCTCGAAGAATATGAGAAAATTGTTATGGAACCACTTTTCCTGAATATTTGCGGCAATTTTGTGGTTGAGTTTTATGATACCAAAGGAAAACTGCTCGCCAGAAAGGGATTTGAGATTTTATAAAAATAATTTTGTAAATAAAAAAAGCATCTGCCAACTGGCGGATGCTTTTTTTATTACATTATTCGTTTCAGGATCAATATCCGGGGTTCTGAACCAGAACACCAGGTTGAAGATCAAGTTGAACCTGAGGAACTGGCTGATATTCATCATGACCCATATTAAATTGGTAACCTTGCATAACGGTTCTAATCCTCAAATCAGCCTGTTGAAATGCATTCAGAGTGGCCGCCATATCTACTCTCATACCGCCCGGAAGTTTATCCCAGCGTCTGAGATCAAAGAAACGCATTCCTTCTGTGGCAAATTCAAGGCGTATCTCCCATTGAACAGCTCTCATGGCCTCCTCCGGACTAGCAAAAGCAGGATATTGCCCGATTTTATAATTGGCAGCAGGCTGCGACCAGTCAATAGAAGCGTTGGATACCAGATAATCACCTGCATCCGTACCCGGACCCCATGGATATACAGATGGGGGAAGTTGGGTTATCAGGACTTTTCCCATTACAACTTCATTGTCGGCGCGGTCACGGATCATATTAACATAAGTGCGGGCGGTTGGGAGATCACCTTCAAAGGCAGCACATTCAGCCCTCCATAAGAGAACATGGGTATAACGGATATACCGGTAATTGTTTGCATTATTCCCGGTCATCCATCCTGTAGTGGTGGAGAGGGAATAACGTTCCGACTGCCAGAAGAAGGGTTTTGAAGCGGGCATATTGGGCCCTCCCCAGGGTTGATTACGACACCAGTCACGGCCACGGTTGATACCCCAGTCACGGTAAGGAATACCCCTGCGGCTGACAGTCCAGTCAAGGCGGGGATCAACTTCATCAGTAAATGGTACGAATGTTGCTTCAGAAGCAACACCCTGATCGTTTGCCAGGTCTGTAACCTGGAATGTATCAAACATTGGCAGTCCGTTTGCATCCACCCTGTAAGCATTTACAAGGTTCTGCGATGGTGTATGGAAGCCGCAGCACATACCAATATCCGAACCGTGTGGCCAGTTAAGCCCGATACCCATTTCTGCATTACCTGAACAGCAGGCACCATCATTTACATTCGCCTGTATCTCAAAAATGGATTCCTTATTGTTGTTATTGGCAATCTCGTAATTATCCAGGAAATTGGGCATCAGTTCAAAACCACCGCCGTCAATAATCTCCTGCAGCAGAGGTTTAGCTTCCGCATAATTCAGTTCCTGGAGGTACGCTCTTGCCGCCAGCGCTTTAGCAGCCCATTTTGTGGGCCGTCCAGGATCACTTTGCCTGTGTGGCAAAATGCCCGCAGCATATGTCAGGTCGTCAACAATTTGATTCAGAACGGCATGTGCCGGATTATCATTGGTTATTTTGCTGGCATCTCCGCCTGCTGCTTCAATGGTTTCCAAAGTCAGGATGGGTATTTTATCCCCAAATAC
>CAZEKO010000291.1:0-2958 GCA_964512775.1 uncultured Bacteroides sp.
TTTATCCTTTTGCTCCGTTTGAACCAGATACAATTCATTAATTTTCAGCCAGTTTCCGCCGTTCTGCTTCTCGTTTTTGTCTCCAATCTTCTTCCGTTGCAGGTGGTGGACAAAGCTCTTCAGAACTTTTTAGCACCAGAGTGATTGCTTCCTCCGGACATGTGGAAACGCAAAGGCCGCATCCGTAACAGCTGGCTGTATCAACAACGCTGATACCATCATTTATTGATAATGCGTTAAACTGACACCGGTCAATGCAGATTTCACAACCGGAACATAATACATCGTTTACCGTTGCATAGAAATCTGAACGGCCAATGGAAGTCTTGCTTCCATATTCAGCGATACTACGAAGAAAACCGCAGGAACAGATACAGCAGTTGCATATATAGGTTACCTCTTCACGGGTATTACTAGTTGAGTGAACGAGTCCATCCCTATCTGCCTCTGCCAGTATATCCATGGCCTCTTCGCAGGTAATAGACCGGATGTCATCCTTCCGATCAAAGGCTTTTGGTCTGGTAGAAAAAACAAGGCAGTTTTCAAGCTGATGTTTGCAACCCTGACCGATAAGTCTTTTCTGTACACGGCATATACAATTCAATACACCCCATGATTTTGCCGCATTAAGGTAAGTGGATGCTTTTTCATAGGGCATAACATCAATATTTACCGGAATAGTCTTTTCAATAGGAATGATCCTGTGATCAGAAGGTTCAATGGTCATTGGCTTATGAAAAGCCTCTTTATAATATATTTCAAATAGTTCAGCGAACTCTTTGTCTATCTTTGCATTCTGGCGTTCGTAGAATCCTACTACAAATGGGATCAATCCAAATGTTAATCCGCCACCTTCTTTTTTTTTAAAATCAATCAAACCCTTTTTAACCATACTAATCAATAACGGTTTCACTTTTAATTCTTCAAGATTGCTGTTTTCTGCAATCGTCTTAATGGTTTGATGGACCAGGCTCATTGAAGAAGCCAGATAGGCTTCTTCAGGAGAGAAGAGTTTAGCAAGTAAATTTAGCTCAACGCCACTTTCGGTTAGCGGAAATCCATTAGGGATTTTATCAAGTCGATTGGCGAGTGAACGATATGGGTTTTCCATACTAACAATATTTCAGTCTTTAATGAATAAACGAGATATTTGTATTTCCGAAGAAAAAAGTCTCAGTATATAAATTCCTGGAGGGTAGTTCTTTACATTTATACTAAAGCTAAAATTGTCGATATTTTGATTATGAACTTCATTGCCAACAAGATCTGTGATCCGGAGTGTTTGATCAGAGTAAACATCCGGCACGAGGCAGTATAAAAAATCCCTGGCAGGATTTGGCCAGAGTATAATTGATTTTCCATCGGGAAATGTTCCGGTATTTGATAACAAGGGTTTCATAGTAATGTACAGAGAAGTGTCCCTGGTTAAATAAAGCTCCCCTGTTTCATCATAATAACCTGTCTTGCTAATACGATAGCTGTAATTTGCAGAAACGGGAAGCTGCCTGAAATGTGCTAATCCCAGTGAGGTTGTTATCAGGGAATCTCCGTTTATTCTAACTATTGCATTGTTAACCGGAGCGGCGGCACCTTCTTTTAACCAGAACTTTATATACGCCAGGATTTGAGTTAAATAGAAATTAATTGTTGTGTCGGATGTTATTGTCACCGTTCCTGTTTCTTCAAGGTAGGATAATTTGTCAATCAAATAATCATAGTTTCCTAAATAGACAGTGAAAAACACTTCACCTTGTTCATTTGTCACTTTTGTCTCTGAACCTAAGGTTACATTTGCCCCCCAGAATACATCGAACGTGTTTTTATCGAACAATTTAATTGTAACATCAAATTCCTGACTGGTCATATATACTGTAATTGTTGTATCACTGTATATTACAATTTGTTTTGGTTCTAATGGAAGAAACAGCTCCTTTTCAGCACTAAGGATGAAACTTTCAGGGACGCCATTAAACTTGGCAACGCCTGATCCATCTGTTGTCTTGCTTTCCTTATAAATATGTACCGTACAACCTGGAATTACTGCACTTGTTTCAGCATCTTTTACCACGATATCAATGTCATAATTATGAATGGTTACGGGATCCTTAAGTCTCCGATATAATTGGTCCTGGTACAGCGACCAGGGTCTCAGGTCATCTCCCTCTCCAATACCTTCTGTAAAATCACGGGGAGATGTATCGTAGGAGTACCCGTCTGAAGTGCCTGTCATCGGATTAATAAGAACTGCATTCGCAGGTCCGGAGGTACCAATGATATATCCCCATCCGAATTGCCTCGATTCAATTAAATAATCTCTGTCTGGATTATATGCCGTACCTTTCAGATTATAAAAAACAGATTGAGTTGAAGTATATCCGTGAATGGCATCACCTCCGTATGGCCTGAAAGAAGACTCAAAGTAATCCCCGTTTGACTCACAAACATCGAACAGGTTTGACATGCTGAGGTACATATGAAAATCGCTGGAATATTTCGAATTTTCAGCAAGGCAATTATGGATGACATTTCCGTTGCTGTACGGATATTTAAAATCGTAATTATGCCGTCCGTGGTTTGCGATGCTGTTTTTAATAAGACAATCATTTGATGACAGGGTGTACATATAACCGTTCCCTCCACCTCCTTCATATTGAGGTTTTTGGAAGAAACATGAATCAATTGTGATATTCCGGCAATTAGAAAGGATCAGGCAATTGGAAAGAATATGCACATCTTCCGAATTTACTGCAGGTTTATAGGTATGAACATTTCTTACCCAGCAATTCTGGCTATACTTGAATTGAATGACTTGTGAAAAATGCACATCCCAGGCTCCTGTTCCGTTCGTGGAATATGATTCCTCATCCCATCCTGTTTTGGGATTTTCCCTGTTACCTATTGAGAGGTTCTCAATTCCGCATTCGCTGATATGCTTATTTGCATGATAGACCCTGGAGT
>CAZEKO010000292.1:0-2948 GCA_964512775.1 uncultured Bacteroides sp.
GTGCCGAACTGAGGCACATTGGGACTGTTATTCATAACGGCTGTTTTAAAACTGCTGAAAAGTTCCTCTGACGAAAGATACTTTTCTTCATTTTCCTCAAGTCTTTTAATAAGGTATTTAATAAAAACACTTTCATCCGGAACTTGCTGCAGGATTCCGCTGGTCATTGCCTTACGGCTTGGCAGTTCATATAGTTTTTGTATGCCCTGGGAGGGTCCTGTAAATGCAGCCCGTGTTTTAAAAATTGCTCCGCTGAAACAGGCATCTGCAATAAGAACAGTGTGTCTTGTCTGAATACTGCCGATAAAATCACGCAGAGTACTGTTCCGGAACCACTTTACTGTGCTGTACATTTCCGCATCAGAGGGAAGCCAGTAACCAAGTCCTACTTTTTCATCCCAATGTCCGTGGCCTGCATAAAATATCAGGAGATTATCATTTGTTGTAAGTTTTCTTCCAAGTTCATCAAGGGAGAGGATTATTTTATCCAGTATCGGATTTTTGAGAAAAATTATATTTTCTTTTTCAAAATTATAATGGGACAGGAGGACATTATAAAGCGCTTCCGCATCGGCTATAGGTCTGTCAAGGTCGGCAATTCCATCGTCCTGGTAATCATTTATTCCGATTATAAGGGCGTAATAATTTCCTTTTTGTATATCAGGAATTACCGGTTTTTGTGATGCTGCATCTTCTGCTGTGCAGTCCACAAATAACTCGCGCTTGTTCATTATTCCTTTTTGATTGATGGCAACAAGTTCAACCGTATTTTTGCCCTTAGAAAGGATCAAATTATGCTGGAACACTCCGGCATCAGATAATCTGATGGCAGTATTGTTAATAAGGAATGTATTTACACCTTCAGGATCGCTCACTCTTCCTATGATTAAAATCTCAGGTAGATTATGGATAATTGAATTTTTTGTAAAAGAAGGAGAATAAATCTCAATCTGGGGGAATGCATTTTTGATTTCCTTCCCTTCCGGAACATTCTCTGTCTGAGGGACAACATTTTTTTCTTCGGATTTTTCCTCAGAGGCTGTTGTAACTTGTTCCCCGGGCCAGAATAGCTTCCATTGTGCTTCATCCAGTCCCGATAAAGCCCATATTTTAAGATCTTCAGAGAGCAGGCTGGCAGAAATAAAATCCGGTTGGTTTGGATTGACGTCTACTGAAAGAACAATTTGTCCCTGCTTTTCTGACTGATGCAGAATCTCTCCTGTAACAACGTCCCACAGAATAATAAGCTGATCATGACCTCCGCTTAACAGGTTTTTCCCGTTGGGGGTAAAATCGATTGATTGAACCCAGTCCTGATGACCTTTCAGTGTACTTACAGGATTCAAATCAGGAATGCTCCAGATCTTTATCAGTTTATCATCTCCACAGCTTGCAACGGAGTTCCCATTTGGACTGAAACAGACGGAGCGTATCCAGCCTTTATGAGCCTCCTTTGTGTTGATAACGTTTCCGTTGACAAGGTTCCACAGGATGATTGTCTGGTCGGCACTGCCGGAAATCAGCTTTTTCCCGTCGGGACTGAATTGAAGTGAGTTTACATCCTTCTTATGGCCTTTCAGCTCATACACAAGGTTCCCGGAACTAATATCCCATATACGGATAGTACGGTCAGTACTTCCGCTTGCCAGATACTTGCCATCCGGGCTGATATCCAGTGCCTTAATAGGTCCCTGGTGCCCGGTAAAAGTTGACATGATTTTCAGTGTCACAGGATCCCAGAGAGTAACAACATTATCCTCACCTGCTGACGCCAGGATATTCTTATCCACTGAAAATAGCGCAATATTGGGTCTCTTTTTTAAACCTGCAAGTGTCCGGTATATAATTCCCGATTGAGCATTCCAGATTATGATATTGTTATCAGATCCGGTTGTTACGATATACTTCCCATCGGAAGTAAATTTTGCATAGAAGATCTGATGACTGGTTTCAGTGAAGGTTCGTTTTACATTGAAGATATACTGAGCGTTCAATGTGAAACAGCTACCTGTTAAAAATAGGATGAGAAAGCATTTTGATAAGAATATCATTATTATAGATTTTTTGATTTCAGGAAACTGAACCGGATACCCGCATGAAGGTTCACGGAATGGAAATTTTCTTTATTTTCTACCCGCTCCTGTGGTTTAAAATTATCCTTATTAAGTAAAATGATGTAATAGCCTGCGGATATAAAAAATCCGATATTATCATTTAAGTTGTATTCGGCTCCAATTCCCGGATGGAAACCAATTCCGAAATTTTTCTCCAGGAAATCATTATATGGGCCCGTATCATCAGGAGCCAGCATATTATTATCTTTGCGTGCCTGCCAGTAATTATCTGTAAAAGTTACTTTTGTATAGTTTATCGTAATCCCGGCAAAGATATAAGGATTGATTTTTTTCCCGGGGAGAAGATAATATTTTGGAGCAAATCCAAGAGACAGGTTTAATAAGGTCATTTCATTACTTCCTTCTGCCAGCAAAACATCCGTTGTATCATACTGATATAATTGAAAATCAAGATAATTGATGCCATCATTATGAAAGCTGTAATACCATCCTCCGGAATACATCAGACCAAGATCGGTATTCAGTGATAAATGCCTGTTTGCGTTGAACTGAAATCCCAGATTACCAAAGACACCAGTGCGGAAATTCGGCATCTGGTAGGGTAAAAAATCAGTCGGATAATCCGGGTAAGGAGCGAAATCTTTTTTACCGATCGTTATAAATGGACCGGCTGATAAGTTAATGCTTAATTTCTGTTCAAACTGAGCCTGGATAATGATGGGAAAGAAAATGAGGCAGAAAAAAGTTATTTTTCTTTTCATATTTCAATATTTAGAGTTATCAAATTCATCTGTCAGGCAGCTTCCAGGTTTATTTTTGCCACTTTCTCCATATCTTTTGCATAATACCTGGATCCCAGGTAGAACAACAGCG
>CAZEKO010000293.1:0-2945 GCA_964512775.1 uncultured Bacteroides sp.
GGGGACATTCATTAAGACATTTATTTTTTCAATAGTAATTATATTAATGGCTGACCTGGGCTTGTCGCAGCAATTACCTTTATACAGCCAGTATATGATGAACAAGTTCCTGATAAATCCTGCGGTTGCAGGTAGTGAAGGATATACATCATTCAATCTTACAGCAAGGGAACAATGGATTGGTTTTAAAGATTCGCCTAAAACGCATGCTCTTTCAGTACAGACTAGAATATTGAAAAACAGTTTCATATCAAAGTCTGCTTCAGTAAGGTTTAAATCGACGCCTGGCTCAAGAAACGGCAAAGTGGGAATAGGAGGATACATATTCAGTGATCGTACCGGACTTGTAAGCCGGACAGGTATTCAGTTTACCTATGCATATCATATTTTTATCCGCAAGGGCCAGTTATCGTTTGGATTATCAGGAATGGCCTATCAGTTTAAAGTGGATCGGGAAAAACTCAGACTTTATGACGAAAATGATGACCTTATAAATAATTTTGATAACACACTGATCATTCCGGATGCGGATTTCGGAGTATATTACTCAGATCCTAAATTTTATGTGGGCGCATCAGTTGCGCAGTTATTTCAATCATCACTTAAATTCGGAAAAAGAGGATATGAAAATTACAGGTTGAAAAGACATTATTACCTGATGAGCGGGTATAACATTGATATCAGTGATGATATTATAATTGAACCAAACCTTCTTCTGAAAACAACAGAAAATCTGAATCTGCAAATGGATATTGGAGCAAAAGTGTTTTTCAGGGAAGATTACTGGGGCGGCCTGGCATTCAGAACCGGTAGTGCATTTGTTGTTATGGGTGGTGTTAAGGTAGATAAATTCTATTTTGGTTATGCATTTGACTATAACCTTAGCAGCATTCAAAAACACAGTTATGGTTCACATGAGTTTATGCTTGCCCTTAAGCTTGGAGATACTGCAAGACGCTACCGCTGGTTGATCAGGTATTAATACAAACTAACTATAAAAAGAGGAGTTTTTATCACTCTCAGGAAATCCCCTGTATATTCATCATACTGGTATTCGTGCTTAAATATGGTAATACTGTTGACCTTTTTCAGAATAAACAGGGAACCCGGATTAAAAAACCAGTCTTCATTGAAAACTACACTATTCAGGTTATCATAATTATATTCTTGATTGTTGCTGACTTTTTCTAAGATTTCCTGGGCTGATAAAATTTTTCCTTCTATTACCGGATCTTCAGCTTTGAATTTACCATCCAGTGTGAGACCAATAATTGTTTTGAGGAATTTTTCTGCATTAAAGTCCCTGTAAAAATCAAATGTATGATATTCCCATTCGTTGTATTCCTCGTCGCTTGCGCCATATTCAAATTGATCCCTATGGAGATAGTAACTATAAGGGCGGTTATATAAATTAAGTTCAGACTCCACTCCTCGATATAACTGTATGTATCCAGGATATTTGGTACCCTTTGATTTTTTAATTTTTTTTTGATCCTTTTTCCCCTGATAAACCATGAATATTAACCGTTTAAGTTTTACTTGCTCACCTTTTTCAAGAGCATTTTCATCCCAATATTCATAAATGGGAAAGTAGGCAATCACTTCCTTGTTGAGAAATCCTTTATCAGGATTCAAATACCATGACTCAAAAAAGAATAATCCACTGATGTCAGAATAATCTGGTGATGTATAAATTGGTACGGTGGTAATTTGATTATTTTCATCTATTGAAAAAGTTGTGTCCCACCCGGCATGCATATAACGTAAAATCTGGCTTGTATCAATGAGTGAAGGCTTTCCTTCGTTCACAATATTTTCCACGCTTCCCCAATAATTTGGATCAGACACCTGAATCCCTTCCCTGAAGATTTTATCAAATAATGGTCTAATCAGATCAGCATTCAGATAGTTCCTGATTTCAAGATCGGGAAATCTTTCTGAATAAAATACCGGTCGCGATTCATAAGGGAATTCATAAATATATTTTATATAGCAATTATCAGGAAGAAGAGCGTTCTGGCAATAAGCGACCAGATTTGAAAAATAAGACAGAATACAAATTAAAAGGATAATCTTTCTCATAGCATTTTGTCTGTGAAATTAGTAAAATTAAACTGTTGTCTGTATCCTGTTCTTTTTATTCTGAGATTCAATTAATACCTTTGCTTGAAGGTTACCGGATTTTTAATGAAACAACTATTTTTTCTTTCACTTTGTTTTTTCTGTATTACCTGTTTTGCATTTCCACAACCATCTTCTGATAGTCTTTGGCTTAAATATGGTAACAGGGAATTTAATTGTCTGGTTTTTCCACCGCCGGATTCGTCTTTGGCCACAGGAGTGATTATCGTACATGAGGAGTGGGGATTGACTGACTGGGTAAAATCTTTTTCAAAACAAATAGCCGCAGAAGGATATCTGGTTATTGTTCCTGATTTTTTATCCGGTCATAAAACGGAAAAAGATTCGCTCCCGATTTTCGTAAATGAAAATGTTATAAGAACAGCCTTATTGAATGCTAATACGGAACAAATCATGTCAGACCTTGATGAATCTTTTAAATATCTGAAATCTCATCCGTCCTGTAATGGTAAAATTGCAATTATAGGTTTTTCCTGGGGTGGAACCCAGGCATTTTCTTACCTGGCCAAAAATCCTGGTCTGTCAGCTGGATATATATTTTATGGCACGTCACCAATAAATAAAAAAGATCTTTCGAGAATCCAGTCACCCGTGTATGGATTTTATGGTGAGTACGATTCACGTATAAATTCTTCAATCAGAAATACCGAACATAAAATGCATAAACTTGGGAAAGTTTTCCAATCTTATATTATTGATGGTGGAGGTCATGGATTCATGCGTTCCGGGGAACGTCTGGGAGCCACTGAGGATAACATTAAAGCAAGAACAGCAGCGTGGAATAAACTGATGGAACTATTGGC
>CAZEKO010000294.1:0-2928 GCA_964512775.1 uncultured Bacteroides sp.
ACAAAACTTCCTGTAAGTAATTCATCTGCATTAGAGGCACTGACAATTCCAAGGGTGCCTGAACTGGTTCTATGGACTATTGTCTTGTTGGTAAAATCGATATTCAGAATATGTGAAGGTGAGTTCCCGAAGTCAAATCCGGGAATTTTTTTTTCAAATTCTTCACCTATAAGAATAAATTCAGGATTTTTTTCCTTCATCTGGAAAGCTTGCATAGTTTCGCTGACAGGTATGATTTTTTTTGCACCATTGTTCATGATGTAACAGGCCGTGCTAAATGCCCTGAAAACATCAATTATTATGGTGATTCCTGTAGCCTGATTTGCTCCTTCAACAAGATGAAGTATTCGTATTTCCATTGTCAGAATTATGGACCTAAGATAGCCATTAATCACCTGATCGCGGGGACTATTGTCCATAAAAAATGTAAATGTGATTATTGTTCATCTGCATACTTTATATATTTGTTAATTATTTATGATCAACTTTTATCCACATGTTTAAAAGAATCATCAAGTTCATCAGGGAAGAAGTCTGGATGGTTGAACTTACCAATTATCCAAAATTTGTTTCCTACTTAATAAGGCAACTCAGGATTATTATTTTGGCCTTGCAGGGATTCCAGAAAAACAGAATTAACCTTCATGCTTCTGCTCTGACATTTTATTCATTATTGTCTGTTATCCCTGTAGCGGCACTGGTATTTGGGATTTCGAAGGGATTTGGCTTTGAGGAACGTCTTGAAAAGTTGATCAGGGAACTTTTTGCTGAAAGAGAGGACCTGAAGGTTGTAGCAGATTATATTATCGATTTTGCAAATAATATGCTGCTGGAGATAAATGGAGGATTCATTGCCGGAATAGGTCTTATTGTATTATTCTGGGCTGTTATGCAGGTTCTTGGAAATATCGAGGATTCTTTTAATGCAATCTGGGAGATTAAAAAAGCGCGTCCGTTTATAAGAAAATTCAGTGATTATCTTTCCATGATGCTGGTCTTGCCTGTCCTTTTCCTCATTTCAAGCACGGTCACAGTTTATCTTTCAAATTATGTTACAGATAGCACCGGCTTCTTGCAGTACCTTGGACCTTTAGTCACATTTCTGGTCAAACTTATACCTTATATTATTATTTATCTCCTTTTTACACTCCTGTACGTAGTGATGCCCAATACAAAAGTGAACATTAAATATGGATTGTATGCGGCGCTTATTTCGGGGACCATCTATCAGATTGTTCAGTGGATATATATTGAATTCCAGGTGGGTGTTTCAAGGTATGGTGCCATTTATGGAAGTTTTCTGGCACTACCGCTATTCCTTGTATGGCTGCAGCTGAGCTGGCTGATCGTACTTTTAGGTGCAGAATTATCATTTGCTTATCAGAATATTGAAAAGTATGAATTCGAATCAGAAGCTCTTAAAATTCCATTAAATAAAAAAAGACTTGTGACCTTCCTGATTATTCACCAGATTATTAAAGGATTTATGCAAGGTAGCCCACCTATGAGTGCTTCACAGATAGGTCATACGCTTGGAATACCGATCAGACTTGTCAGAGATATTCTGTTTGAATTGAACGAATCCGGACTCATTGCTGAGACTACAACTGAAAGTCCAAAAGAACGTGCATTTTTACCTGCAGTCGATATTAATCAAATAACCATAAGTTTCGTTCAGAATAAGCTGGATATGCAAGGACAGGATCTGTCAATTGCCGGGGAAAATAAAGACCTGAAAAATCTTACAGCAATCCATGCAGAGCTGCTGAAAGCAATGGAAAAATCACCCTCAAATAAATTATTAAAAGATATATAGATTATTAACGATTTATAATATTGTTTGATTATTTATTTGATGTTTTCAGGAAATATTCCTATTATTGTATCACTTTTTCATAATAATGGGATATTTTCCTTCATATTATCACATTGAACATCATCATCATGATGTATAGAAAGTAATATGCAGGAAGAGTAAATCATTTTGTTTAATCAAAGGTTTGCAGATTCTGCAAACCTTTTTTTTTAAATAGGAAATGGAAAAATTAAAAATTGCAATTCAGAAAGCCGGCAGGCTGTTTGAAAAATCCATTGAATTATTAAAGGATTCAGGTATAAAGCTGCCAAATGGGACAGGGAAACTGCTGGCGGTTGCGGAGGATTTTCCTCTGGATATACTTTTCCTGAGAGATGACGATATTCCTGAATATGTATCCGATGGAGTTGCAGATGCAGGTATTGTTGGCGAGAATATTGTCGTGGAAAAGGGATATCAGTTGAATTTAATTGAGCGTCTTGGATTTGCCAGGTGCCGCCTGTCTCTTGCAATACCGAAAAATATTGACTATACTGGTCCGGAATATTTGAATGGTAAAAAGATCGCAACATCATACCCGAATATTCTCAGAAAATACCTGGCAGATAATAAAATCCGCGCAGAAGTCCATGAGATAAGTGGTTCAGTGGAAATAGCTCCAGGGATCGGACTGGCAGATGCTATTCTTGATATTGTCAGCTCAGGCAGTACACTCATCAGCAATGGACTGAAAGAAGTGGATGTGGCTATTCGCTCTGAAGCAGTCCTGGTGGCAAATAAGGATTTGAATCGTGAAAAATATACTCTGCTGGAAAAGCTGTTATTCAGAATAAGAGCGGTTCAGAAATCCAGGGATAATAAATATATTCTTCTGAACGCTCCTGATGATAAAATACCTGAAATTGTAAAAGTTATTCCGGGTATGAAAAGCCCGACAATTATGCCGCTTGCTGAAAAAGGCTGGAGCTCAGTTCATTCAGTCCTTAATGAAAATAAATTCTGGGAAGTTATTGATAAGTTAAAGGATCTCGGTGCCCAGGGCATACTGGTGATCCCCATTGAAAAGATGATAATCTGACATTAATTATAAAATAAATAACCATATTATGAAA
>CAZEKO010000295.1:0-2892 GCA_964512775.1 uncultured Bacteroides sp.
GGTAATTCAGATTACAAACTTGGCCCCCTGCTCAATCCGGCTAATGATGCAAGGGCTATGGCAAATGCACTTCAGTCAGCTAACTTTGATGTTCTGAAATATGAAAATATCCCAACGATGGCTGATATGAAAAAAGCTATCAGGGAATTCGGGGAGCGGATACAAAATGGCGGAGTCGGTCTGTTTTATTATGCCGGGCATGGCATGCAGGTTAATGGCAATAATTACCTCATACCCACACAAGCTGAGATCTATCGCGAAGAGGAAGTTGAATATGAAACCGTAGATGTTGGATTTGTGCTTGCTCAGATGGAAAGTGCGCATAACCGCATGAATATTATTATCCTGGATGCATGTCGTAACAATCCGTTTGCCCGGAGCTGGCGTTCTACGGCACAGGGACTGGCATTCATCAATGCACCGGCTGGTACTCTTATTGCCTATGCCACAGCTCCGGGTTCCGTAGCTTCTGATGGCACTGGTGATAATGGACTATATACTGAAGAATTCCTGAAACAAATTAACAAAAGCGGACTAAAAATTGAAGATGTATTCAAGAATGTCCGGGTCGGAGTTATGGAACGTAGCGCCAATCAGCAAACGCCATGGGAATCCTCTTCACTTATTGGAGATTTTTATTTTGTTGAACAAACTGCCTCCACCAGCATTGCTGAATCAACTGCAGAAACAGCTGTGAATTATACCCAAAACTTTAATTCATTCGAAGGATATACCGAATCGCCAGAAATATCAAGAGTATCACTTCCAGTCATAAAATGGAGGGCCAGTAATAACAAATACTGGATATTGTTAAATGAAACAGATATTTCATTAGAAACAGTCAACGCTTCCTGCGGCGATCATCTTCTGGTTTATCATAATAATACGGGTAAATATTACCTTTTGAAAGATTTCTGGACAAGCCAGGACAATACTTATCGGCAGGCGGTAGAACTTCCCATTTTCGGGACAGCCTGCTGGATGGCAAAAGACAATAAATACTGGTTCTATGACAAGGGCCGGGATATAACGTCTCAGATTAAATACACCTTTTTTGATGAACACCTGGTAATATATGACATGACAAACCGGCAATATTACTTTTGCGCTCTTTTTAAGCAATTTATGAACGGGTATGTCTATCCTGCAGAACCTGTTTATTCGATAAATGGAACATTATGGAGGTGCGACGGAAATTATTATTATCTCTACGTGGAAGGGGAACAGATAGGAGCCAGAACTTTTTCCCAGTGGAATGGAAATGATCTGATTGTATATGATGAGCAGGGCGCAAGCTCTTACCTCCTTCCTGATTTTTATAACCGCAAGGACAATCAGCTCAGGCCTGCAGAAATTGTTGCTGCCCCGGGAATGATAACCTGGAAAAGACAGGATAATACCTATTATCTCTACCGTAATGGAGTTCAATTTGCCGGCAACGAAACTACTATAGCTGTTCCTACGGCAACGGATCTGATCGTTTTTGAAAGAACCTACCAGCAAACCTACTTGCTTCCTGGCTGGGAATTCAGTAATGATTTTACTGAACGCTATCCCATAATATTATTCTCTTCAACGGGTGTATTCTGGCAACGTTCAGGAAACAATTTTTGGATTTACAGGCATGGGCAGCTCATAACTTATGAATTACCCTGGAACTGGAATGGAAATGATCTTGAAGTATATGATTCATTTCTTGGACTTACTTATGTCCTTCCTAATTATGCTTTTTCAGATGATAATATACTGCGGGCTGCAAAGCTGAAACAATAAAAACTCATATGGAAACAAACCTTGAAATAAAACAGGTTACAGGAAGGCAGGAACTTCGCAGGTTTATCCATCTACCCGCAAAAATCCATAAGGGCCATAAAAACTGGGTCCCTCCAATATATATGGATGAATGGCAATATTTTAATCCCCGGAAAAATAAATCTTTTTCCCATTGCGACACCATCCTGTTACTTGCATATCGTGGGAGAAAAGCTGTAGGCAGGATCATGGGCATTATTAACCACAGGTATAACAAAAGTCATAATGAAAATCATGCACGATTTTGCTGGATGGAATGTTACAATGAACCGGATGTGTTTGCAGCCCTCCTGAATCATATTGAGGAATGGGCCCGGAACAAAAAAATGGAGAAGCTTGTGGGTCCGCTTGGTTTTTCAGATAAGGATCCTCAGGGTTTTCTTATTGAAGGTTTTGACAAACCAATTGTTATAGCCACCAATTGCAATTATCCCTATATGGTCGACCTTATTGAAAAAAACAATTTTATTAAGAAAGTCGACCTGGTGGTTTACAGGATCGATATTCCCGAACAACTGCCAGAAGTTTATGAAAAGTTGGCAGAACGCGCTTTTAGTAGACTAAATCTCTCCGTGATAGAATTCGATAAGAAAAGTCAGCTTAAACCGATGATCAGACCGGTTCTTAACCTGATAAATGAAACATTCACAGAAATATATGGATTTGACAAGATGGATGACAGGGAAATGGATGAGTTTACAGCCAGATATTTGCCTGTTGTCAATCCTCGATTTGTAAAATGTGTCTGCAATGAGAAGGATGAACTTGTCGCATTTGTTATTGCCATGCCTGATATGAGTCCCGGGATTATCCGTTCAAGGGGATACCTGTTCCCTGTTGGTATTTTGTTAATTTTATGGTCAGCCAGAAAGACTAAACAACTTGATCTGTTCCTCGGGGCAATCCGTGAAGATTACCGTAACCTGGGTCTTGATGCCATGATGGCAATTAAAATGAGAGAAACTGCTAAAAAAGCAGGATTTGAATATGTCGACAGTCATCTTGAACTGGAGGATAATTTTAAAGTAAGGGCTGAAATGGAACGCGCTGGTGGGAAAGTCTACAAGAAATACCGGATAT
>CAZEKO010000296.1:0-2853 GCA_964512775.1 uncultured Bacteroides sp.
TGGTTTCAGGGATGAAAATAATTCTGTATTATGAATAAGACTATTAAGACCATCGGTATTATTTCCCTTATTTTTTTGCTTACCGGTGCTATCCTGAAAGTATTCTATATCCCTAACCAACTGATAATACTGGGAGCAGGAATTTTATTTTTCAACCTTATTATTCTTCCCGCCTTTCTGGTTTTCAAATTAAAAAGGTCTGCTAATACGTATGAAAGAATTCTGCATATCGCAGGATTCCTTTTTTGTTTTATTTTTATCATTGCTTTTGTCATAACCCTGCAAAGACAGTCGGTTCCATTCATTGTAATAACTATCTGTTCAGGAATTCTTTTCCTGGGTTATTTTGTTTTTCTTATTACAAAAACCGGGGATGTTCGGGAAGAAAAAATAAAATGGATGTTTTTGTCTGCATATTTGTCTGCTGTAATTCTGGTTTTTCTGAACCTTCCTGTTGAAATGCAGGCGGCAGACAAATTTTATAACCCTCCCATCTTGCATCCTTCATACTCAAAAGACATGGGACCTGTGATTTTTATAGACCAGGGACACAATAATATTCATACGTTAAACGGAAGATTACGCTCTACAGCTAAATTACTAAGGAGGGACGGTTACAGGGTGCTTTCATATGAAGGGCAATTTGAATCTTCAAGACTTAAAGAAGGTAAGATACTTATGATTGTTAATGCTGTGCACAAATCAAATCTGGAAGACTGGACCCTGCCTACTCCATCAGCATTTAGTGATGATGAAATCAAAGCTGTGACAGACTGGGTTTATCAGGGAGGATCGTTATTCCTGGTTGCCGATCACATGCCATTTGCAGGTGCTGCCAGCAAACTGGCTTCACAATTTGGTTTTATTCTGCACAATGGATTTGCTCTGGATACCATAAGAAGAGACGATTATTTTTTCAGGACAGATAGTACGTTGCACAATAACATCATAGCTAACGGCGGTAATGCAGATGAATGGGTTGATTCAATTTTAACTTTTACCGGACATGCATTTGAGATTCCTGAAGATGCAACTCCTATTATGACTTTCTCTGAAGATTATATGCAGTGGTGCCCCGATACAGCATGGAGGTTTCAAAATACTATTCCTGAAGCTATCACTGGTTATAGTCAGGGAGCATTTAAAAAATTTGGGGAGGGCAGAGTTGTTGTTCTCGGAGAAGCAATGATGATTACTGCACAACTGGCAATCGGTCTGAGCTGGAAGAAAATCGGCATGAATACACCGCAGGCACCATATAATTATCAATTATTACTGAACATTACGCGTTGGCTGGATGGGAGGCTTGAATGAAATCATAAGTCATTGACTGGATTACGGACATATGGGAACCCTCCTTTTAAAATTGCTCTGATTCATGGCGGTCCGGGAGCAGCAGGCAGTATGGTACCAATTGCAAATGAGTTGTCCAAAAATGCCGGTATTCTTGAACCATTACAGACGGAATTAACTATTGATGGACAAATTCACGAACTTCAATCACTCCTGGAAAAGCATGGAGAATTTCCATTTACACTGATCGGCCATTCCTGGGGAGCCTGGCTGGGGTATATTTTTACATCCATATACCCTTCTGAAGTAAGCAGGCTTATTATGATTGGAAGCGGGCCTTTTCTGGAAGAATTTGCCAGGGACATTATGACAACCAGAGTACAGCGCCTTACTGTAAATGAAAAAACAGAACTGACCTCATTACTGACTTCCCTGGAGGGCTCCACATACAGAGATAAGGATAGTATTTTCAGGAAGGCTGCAGATCTGATCCGTAAGGCAGATTCTTTCAGTCCGATTGACCTTTCAGATTCTATGATCCAATGCCGTTATGATATCTTTCAAAGCATCTGGAAAGAAGCTGAGGAGCTGAGAAGGTCCGGCGGGCTTCTTAAAATGGCCGAAAATATCAGATGCCCGGTGACTGCCATTCATGGTGATTATGATCCTCACCCTCCGGCAGGAATTACGGAACCTTTATCAGGATTAATTAAAGATTTCAAGTTTATTCTTCTTAAGAAATGTGGACATGAGCCCTGGAATGAAAAGAATGCCAGGGAAGAGTTCTATCGGATATTGACAGAGGAATTAAGTCAGGGTATTTAAAACAAAACATGAAATGAAAAATATAAAATTCTGTTTAATAATATTTTTAATCATATCCATTTATCAAATCAACCATACCCAGATACCTTTTACCCATGGCGTGAATCTGACCAACTGGTTCCAGTCATCCAGCGTACAGCAGATCCAATTTACAAAATTCACGAGGCAGGATTTCATAAATATTAAAAGTCTCGGTTTTGATGTGATACGGCTTCCCATCAACCTTCATGCAATGACAAGTGGTAGTCCTGATTATATCATTGAACCTCTTTTCTTTACCTTTCTCGATTCTGCCGTCTCATGGGCTGAAGAGTACAAGATCCATCTATTGCTTGATAATCACACATTTGATCCGGCAGCGAACACTGATCCGGAAATAGGACCTGTACTTATTAAGGTATGGACTCAGATGGCCAACCATTATAAGGACTGTTCAGAATATATTTATTATGAAGTACTGAATGAACCCCACGGGATTCTAGACAAGTTATGGGGAGAGATCCAGCAAAGTGTTATTGATGCGATCAGGGAAGTTGATACAATTCATACAATCATTGTCGGCCCGGCCGGCTGGAACAGCTATAATAATCTGAATGCTATGCCATATTATAGTGATACAAATCTGATCTATACATTTCATTTTTACGATCCTTTCATGTTTACCCATCAGGGTGCCAGTTGGGTGGATCCTTCAATGGTTCCCCTTGCCGGAGTGCCTTTCCCGTACGATCCTGA
>CAZEKO010000297.1:0-1320 GCA_964512775.1 uncultured Bacteroides sp.
ATGATCATTGTCGGGGGAATGATTCTGGATAAATGGAAGATAAGAATAGCTGGTACGGTATTTGGCGGGATGGCAGCATTGGGTGGAGGCATATCCGCGCTGGCTGCATCAGGTGTTTTTGGTGAAAGCCACAGAACCATCCTTACGATGATGATAATTGGCAGGATCTTTTTTGGAATAGGCCTTGAGGTCGTTTGTGTGGTTGCCATCCGAACAATAGTGAAGTGGTTCAAAGGTTTTGAGCTTGCTCTGGCAATGGCAATTAATATGGGTTTCGGGCGACTTGGTTCAGCCCTTGGGATTGCGGTATCAATTGACATTGCTCAGGGTGCTGTGCCACCAGCTGTAAATTTTGCAGCCACTCTGATAGGACTGGCCCTGATTATTTTCCTGGTTTACCTGATGTTTGATGTCAGGATTGACCGGCAGCTTAAGGAACAGAAAACAGGTACGGAAGAAGAATTCAAGTTCTCTGATCTTTTTAAACTCCTCAAGGATCCTTCTTTTATTTATATTGCTCTTCTCTGTGTTTCATTTTATGCAGCTGTGTTCCCCTTTATGCAATATGCCCCTGATTTACTCGTCAATAAATTTGGTTTCGGTTACAACCTACCGGCGGAAGGTGGTTCAATAATTCTTTTTGGCAGTGCAGCCCTGGGAAATGCGAGTATATATCTGGCTTTGTTTATTTTTGGAGTTGGATTTTCTCTCGGACCTGCAAATATTAAAAGTAAGAACGGGAAAGCATTATTCATGATCATTTTTATTTCACTATTTATATTATTTATCTTTTTACTGCGGAAGACTCTTGGTATATGGTTGCATAACGGTCCAAAAACGGCGAGCCTTCTTCCTCTTGGCACAATCCTTTTTACACCTATTTTCGGTAATTTTGTAGATAAGAAAGGCAGGGCTGCTTCATTAATGATCCTTGGTTCACTTTTACTAATATTTGCACATCTTGCGTTGTCACTTTTTAACAGTCCGTTGCTGGCATACATTGGACTGTTATGTTTGGGTATTGCATTTTCCCTTGTACCTGCAGCTATGTGGCCTTCTGTTGCGAAGATTGTTGCAGAAAGCCGCCTGGGTACTGCATATGCAACTATGTTTACTATTCAGAACTGGGGTTTAGGACTGTTTTTCTGGGGAATCGGAGCGGTACTTGACCTGACCAATAAGGCAAATATTGAAGCCATTCGTGCAGGGGATGCAAAATATAATTATACTATTCCAATACTATTGCTTGTCGGTTGTGGAATTATTGCCATCTTTTTAGCTTTCAAACTGAAACAGGCCGATCGCAGGCAAAAGTACGGA
>CAZEKO010000297.1:1420-2847 GCA_964512775.1 uncultured Bacteroides sp.
ATGAACCATTCCATTAAAGATCTCAAGCCCAATGCAGTATGGAAAATATTTTATGAGTTGACTCAGATTCCACGTCCATCAAAAAAAGAAAAACGGGCAGCAGAATTTGTTAAAAAATTTGGGGAAAGGCTGAAACTTAAGACCATAGTAGATGATGTTGGTAATGTTATCATAAAGAAACCTGCCACTCCAGGAATGGAAAAACGAAAAGGTGTAATACTTCAGTCTCATCTTGATATGGTACCGCAGAAAAACAGCGATAAAAAACATGATTTCGAGAAAGATCCCATTGAAGCATATGTTGATGGGGAATGGGTAAAAGCAAAAGGTACTACACTGGGATCGGATAACGGAATTGGTGTTGCAGCAACACTTGCTGTTCTGGAAGCCACTAATTTGAAACATGGTCCGCTGGAGGCACTTTTTACTATTGATGAAGAAACCGGAATGACAGGGGTTTTCAACTTAAAGCCAGGACTGCTTGAGGGTAAGATTCTATTGAATCTTGATTCAGAAGACGAAGGTGAGTTATGTATTGGATGTGCGGGAGGCATGAATACTACCGGCAGGATTGCTTTCAAGACTGAAGTAGTGCCCTCAGGGTCAAAAGCATGGAAACTTAGCCTGACGGGGCTGAAGGGGGGACATTCCGGCGTGGACATAAACCTGGGCAGGGGGAATTCCAACAAAATGATGAATCGTTTTTTGCTGGATGCTACAAAACGATTTAAAATGCGTCTTGCCAGTATTGATGGCGGCAGTCTTCGAAATGCTATCCCAAGAGAATCATTTGCTATTGTAACAGTCCCCGAGAAACATACGAAGAATTTTCTCTCAGCCGCAAAAGCATTCGAGGCTCTGTTAAAATCTGAAATTGGTACAATTGAAACCGATCTGAAATTTACTGTTGGTCCAGCTAATATGCCGGAATCTGTGATAGACAAAAATACTCAGGTGAAGTTATTTAAAGCTGTTTATGGCATTCCCAACGGTGTAATCAGGATGAGCGCTGAGATGGAAGGTATAGTCGAGACTTCTTCGAATCTTGCTATTATTAAATCAGAAGACGGTTTTATAGAACTGCGTTGCCTGCTTAGAAGTTCGGTTGATTCATCGAAGGAAGACCTGGGCATCGCTATCCAGAGTGTTCTGGAACTGGCAGGTGCTAAAGTTACTCATGACGGTGCCTATCCAGGCTGGAAACCTGATGTGAGTTCGGCTATCCTTCAAACGATGAAGAAAGTTTATAAAGATAAGTTCGGAAAAAATGCCGAGGTGAAAGTCATTCATGCCGGACTTGAATGCAGTATTATAGGAGATGTCTATAAAGGACTTGACATGGTTTCATTCGGGCCAACCATAAAATTTCCCCATTCTCCGGATGAAAAAGTACATATAAGTTCAGTAGAAAATTTCTGGGAATATCT
>CAZEKO010000298.1:0-2831 GCA_964512775.1 uncultured Bacteroides sp.
GAAATCTTTTCGGGTGATGGATCTTATTGCTTTCATATATTATATTTGTTTATTCTTATTATCAAAAGTAAGAATTATCTACGTAAACAAGTTATGATGATATTGTTATCGCATATATATTAACTTTACTTAATTATAACCTTCTTAATTATATCAGTGGCTTATATAAGTCACAATTCAAATCCACAGTAAGTCATATTTTAAAACCATTTCAATGAGAAAACGAAATTCACTTAAATATGTACTCCCTGTTCTTTTATCTTTTTATGTAATGGGCTTTGTCGACCTGGTAGGTGTGGCAACAGGTTATATCAAAAAGGATTATCAATTGTCAAACACAGTAGCCCAACTATTACCTTCTATGGTATTAATATGGTTTGCCATAATTTCAATTCCCACAGGAATATTCCAGGACAGGAAAGGAAAACGGCTGACTGTAAATCTAGGTATGGCCATTACCGGTATAGGAATGTTAATTCCATTTATCCATTATACATATTTTACTGCAATTCTGGGATTCATGGTTCTGGGTATCGGAAATACAATTTTACAGGTATCAGCAAATCCTTTACTCCTTGATATTTCATCAAATGAAAGCAAAGCCGCCAACCTGAGCCTTTCACAATTCATTAAAGCCATAGCATCAATGCTTGGCCCGATAATTACCACTGCCCTGGTTAAATATACAGGCAACTGGAAACTGATCTTCCCGATTTATGCAGGTATTTCAGCTCTCTCAGTAATATGGCTCTATTCTGTGAAAATTGAAGAATATAAGTCAGAAAAAGAACCAGCAACCTTTAGCAGTATATTGGCATTATTTAAAAAACCATTTGTCATTATAATGATCCTGTCCACTTTCCTGATGGTGGGTTTTGATGTGGGGATAAATTCTAACATTGCCAATTTCCTGAAAACAAGGTTTTCAATAAGTCTGGAGTCTGCCAGCCTTGGAATCAGCATCTATTTTGCATCACTTATGGTTGGACGGTTCCTGGGAGCTATACTGTTAAGAAAAATAAATCCGTATGGATTTCTTTCATTCAGCATCGTGTTAACACTGATTGGACTGGCAGGAATAATAATTTCTGATAATCTTACCGTAACCAGGATAATGATTTTTGTTGCTGGTTTTGGTTCTTCAAATACTTTCCCGATCATTTTTTCGCTTATAATCGGAAGGATGCCCAAATATGCAAATGAACTTTCCAGTCTGATTATCCTGTCGGTTGTCGGTGGTGCAATCATACCCCCTGTGATGGGATTTATTAGTGATAACAAAGGTGTTACTGCCTGTCTTTATGTTCTTGTAATATGTGTGCTTTATGTTGGTTTCGCTACCTGGTATGCCATTCGTACCAAAAACCGGGAATCATTCTTTATGGCTGAGTAGCAGATATTTGATCTTCACTTCCAGCACTTTTTTTATTAATCGTAAGTTCAATTGTACGACAAGTCCCTTCTGAGAAAGTGATATAGCTTTCCCAATGATATCCTTTTGGTGAATCAGCAGTTAATAAGTGACTTCCAGCAGGTTGGAATACATTAACTGCAGTCTCTCGGTCACAGGTTATTCCATCCGGGAAATAATACTGAATCATTCCAACGAATTCACCATCTATGTATATGTCAGTGTAACCAATATCCACACTATTCCAGAAAGTAACAAGACCCAGATTCCCTCCATAGGGATTATTCGGATTATAACCGGCTCCTCCCTGCAAAGCACCGCCATTTTCCTGTGGAATATAATATCCCATCAGTTCAATCTCCTGGCTGCCACCATATACCGGACAATAGGAACAATCCAGCATATCGACATATCGGGATTCAGTTCTGTACAGTAATCCGATCTGGGGATTAATATATTCCAGTTCTGTAATATCCATACGCGTTGTGACATAACTCTCTCCCCAGTTATCTAAATGGGCCCTTAAACGATATGCCTGGTAAGTTCCCAATCCGATTGTTACAGATGATGTGGATAATCCAACATCTGTATCTGCCAGTCCTGTTGAGAAAAACATTCCATAGTCACCCCATGAAGTTTTACTGAGATCAATAATATAACTATAAGCACTATTATAGTAAATCTGAAGGGACTTGCCTGCAATATGAATTAAATGAAGAAAATCGCCCAGGGAGGATTTATTATAATATTGTTTCCCGGTTATGCGAATGTCAAATACGTCAATATTTTTATAATCCGGGTCAACTTCCGTAACAATCATATATGTGATTCCTTCATCGTAATCAGAAACCTTACCGTTTTCAGTATTGGTTGCTTTTACCCTGTATATCCATTGGGAATTTTCATAAAAAGGAAATATATCCGGCGGCTCATTCACAGTTATAGTGATGGTTGCAACATCCATAAGTCCATCTTCATCGGTAACTGTCAGGGTAACAGTGAAAGTACCGGTTGTACCAAATGTTTTTGAGGGACTGATACCTGTTGAGTTAGTGCCATCACCAAAATCCCAGTAATATGTAAGTGCATCCCCATCTTCATCCGTTGACAGGTTGGCATTAAACTCAACTTGCAGGGGACGGTCCCCTGATGTAACGCTCGCAGATAAGTTAGCTACCGGAGAATGGTTTACTTTTTTTTCTTTTTCATCTTTCTCACATGCTTGCAAAAGCAGTAGAAAAATGAAAGGGATTAACACATATACGATTGCTTTCATAAATTATTTAAGTTTGGGTGAAACAATAGAAGTTTTATAAAAGTATTCTATTTCGATGAGGTCACCTGATTCTGCTTTTAAAACTATCGCTGATGTAATAACCCCCTGTTCTTTTTGCTCCTGAATGACTGATAATATCCAGTT
>CAZEKO010000299.1:0-2817 GCA_964512775.1 uncultured Bacteroides sp.
AAGCATTCCGGTAATTTCACATTTCCTACGAACCTTAAACCTGGTGATAATAAAGGAAATCCCATGGCAATTCACAATAAACTTGCATCAGGCATATCTGAATACCTGCATATTCCCTGCGTAGTTTTGATATGTATGGGTCTGATCGCCTGCGGTACCAGGCCAGGAACAAAGGAATCGGAATCCATCTCAGGTATGGCGGATACATTAAAGAACAAATCCAATCTGATAGGCTTAAAAATCGGCTATTCTTCACCATCCCTCAATGCACCTTTTTACGTAGTGCTTTCACAATACATACAAAAGTATACGGAAAGTTATGGTATGGAATTCATAATGGCTGACGGGCAGGATGATATTTTAAAACAAATCACCTCAATGGAAGATCTGATCACTGCAGGTGCAAAGATTTTGATACTGAATCCGCTCGACCATAAGGCACTGGTCCCGGCTGTTAATGCAGTCTCAGGTTCGGGTGTCCCTGTATTCATAGTAGACAGTCAAATTGACCCGGAAGCCGATTACATTACAAGTGTTATGGCAGACAACGAAGGGAATGGAGAATTAATCGGGGAGTGGGTCATTAATAAATTAAGCAATACGACGATTCAGGTAGCCCTGATAAGTGGCAGTCAGGGTAATCCGGTAGGAAGGGAAAAGAGGCTTGGATTCGTTCGGGGTTTTACAGAAACACAGCTGATGACACAAGGTAGTGCGGATTTGAGGATTGTATCTCAGGGTTGGGGTAACTGGACCAATATAGGTGGACTGGAAGCAATGGAGGATATACTGGTGGCATATCCCGATGTAAATCTCCTGGTGGCTGAAAATGATGCAATGGGAATTGGGGCTCTTAAGGCCATCCATGAATCGGGTAAATCCGGAAAAATAATGATTGTGGGATTCGATGGGCAGAAGGAAGCCTATGAATTGATTAAAGCAGGCGAATTCAGTGCTACAGCGCTCAACAGTCCAAGGGAACTAGCAAGGCTGGTGGTTGAATCCGTAGTTAAGTTTTTGAATGGTGAACAACTCAATAAAGTTATCTATACCCCGGCAGTGTTAATTACAAAAGACAATGTTGATCAGTATTTTGATCCTGAAGCCCTGTTTTAGAATGATCCATTGCAAAAGTAACAACTGTAATCCTATAATAATAATGAATCAATAGAATTTGATTGAAAGTAACAGATTTGAATAGCGAGAATGTTTTGTACCGAGTAGAATTGCTCAATATTTCCAAGTCATTTGGAGGAATTTCAGCATTAAAGGACGTTACTTTAAAAGTCAAACCAGGTGAAATCCATGCACTCCTCGGGGAAAATGGGGCAGGGAAATCCACATTAATGAAAATTCTGGCCGGGGCCAATTCGAAAGATACGGGTAAAATCTTTATTGACGGATCGGAGGTAGATATCAGGAATACCCATGACAGTAAAAAACTGGGGATTGGCATTATTTACCAGGAGTTTTCACTCGTACCTGCTTTATCCGTAGCTGAAAATATATTCATTAATCAACTTCTTACCCATGGAATATGGATAAGGTGGGGAAATATGAAAAAGAAGGCTGAAGCACTTATTAACAGTCTAGGTTTCAACATTAATCCCTCCATACAAGTTGGTAAACTCAATATTGCGCATCAACAAATTGTTGAAATCGCAAAAGCATTGTCCGAGAAAGTGAGAATACTTATCCTGGACGAGCCATCTGCTGTGTTGGGTCCCCATGAAATAAAGAAGCTGTTTGACACATTGAACCGGCTTAAAAAGGAAGGTGTTGCCATTATATATATATCACATCACCTGAGTGAGATATTTCAGATCGCAGACAGGGTTAGCATATTAAAAGATGGAGTTTCCAGTGATACCCTTTTCGTGTCTGAAACAGACGAGGACACTATTATAAAATTAATGCTGGGAAGATCGTTAGATGCCATGTATCCTGCACGTGAAACATTAGTCGGGGAAGAATTGCTAAAAGCAGAAGCCATATCCCTGGAAGATAAGGTTGAGGAGGTGTCACTATCAGTAAAATCTGGTGAAGTTTTGGGAATTGCAGGATTGGTGGGAAGTGGACGGACCGAAACAGTAAGAGCCATATTTGCGGCTAATAAAAGAAAAAAGGGGAAAGTGTTTTTGTCCGGAAAGCGTTTGCATCTTCACTCACCCCATGATGCTGTAAAAGCAGGCATAGGTATGGTCCCTGAAGATAGAAAGCAACAGGGAATAATTCTTTCATTATCCGTAAAACAAAATATTTCCTTATCTGATCTGGATAAAATCACGGGTCCATTTGGATTTATCCAGGAAAAGAAAGAACGGAATAATGTCCTGGAATTAATCAGGAAACTATCCATTAAAGCCCTTAATGAAAATGTAGAAGCAGCTACCTTAAGTGGTGGAAATCAGCAGAAATTGGCATTAGCCAAATGGATAAACCGTAAATGCATGGTGTTGATTATTGATGAACCCACAAGAGGTGTTGATATAGGAGCCAAAGTAGAGATTTACCATCTGATAAATGAACTTTCCCATCAGGGAGTAGCTATCCTGGTAATTTCTTCTGAATCATCTGAATTAATGGGCATCTGCGACCGTATACTGGTCATGAGAAAGGGGAAGATTGTGGGTGAACTAGACAGAAAAAATTTCTGTGAGGAGGAAATACTGCGGATTTCAATTGGAGCATGAATCCCGACACATATATTACAAAATTATCAAAACAGGAAACCCAATTATTTGTTCAGATCGTATGAATATTCAATTTAAAAAGTATTTCCAATTCATTATTGAATACAATACCGTATTCATTTTC
>CAZEKO010000300.1:0-2812 GCA_964512775.1 uncultured Bacteroides sp.
TCCCATTTGAACCTGTTAATCTGGGATCGAATATCAACACTATCTATGACGAATACTGGCCAAGTCTTTCTGCGGATGAAAGCATTCTGGTTTTTACAGCGCAAATTCCAATTAACGAAAGTAATCCCGAAATCTTTATGAACAGGCAGGAAGATTTCTTTTATAGTGAATTTAAGGATGGTCAGTGGCAGCCAGCCAAAAATGCAGGTTATCCCCCAAATACCAATAATAATGAAGGTGCTCAGTCAATATCTGCAAACGGGAAAATCCTTTTTTTTACCGCTTGTAACAGGGAGGAAGGAATTGGAAGATGCGACCTTTACTATTCTGAAAAAAAAGGTAATCAATGGACAATACCTACTAATCTGGGACAGCCTGTTAATACCTCAAGTAATGAAAAGCAACCCTCAGTTTCTGCTGATGGGAGGATGCTTTATTTTGTCAGTGACAGGGGGGGCGGAAGAGGGGGGTATGATGTTTGGATCAGCCGGAGGAATGATGACGGTACATGGCAGGAAGCTGTCAATGCAGGTGACAGCATCAATTCTCCGGGTGATGAACAATCACCCTTCATTCATCCTGATAACCACACCTTGTATTTCAGCTCAACAGGATGGCCAGGTTTAGGACGCTATGATATATACTTGAGCAGGAAAAATGATAGCGACAGATGGCAATACCCTGTAAATATAGGATATCCGATAAATTCATGGAATAATGAAGAGGGACTGATTGTAAATGCGCAAGGAAACAAAGCATACTTTTCATCCGACAGACTCAGTGGTCAGGGCAGGGATATTTTTGAATTTGAACTTTATAATGAGGTAAGACCGGTAAAAGTTTCCTACATGAAAGGTAAGGTTTATGATGCGGAAAACTTGCAGAGGCTGCAGGCACGGTTCGAACTGATTGACCTGAATACCGGAAACCTGGTGATGGAGTCCTCCTCTGAACCAGAAACAGGTGAATTCCTTGTTTGTATACCGGCAAGTACAGACTATGCTTTGAATGTCTCAAAAAAGGGATATCTTTTTTATTCCGACCATTTTTCGCTTCAGGCTGTCTATGAGAGGAGTGAGCCTTACCTTAAAGATGTACCCCTGCAACCAATTAAAGTAGGACAAAGCATCATACTCAGGAATGTATTTTATGCCTATAATTCATGGGAGCTGATGGAACAATCGAGGATCGAACTTAATAAAGTAGTCCAGTTGATGAATGAAAATCCAACACTTAAAGTCGAAATCAGCGGACATACCGATAATACCGGAACACCTGAATACAATCTTGGATTATCAGACCGAAGGGCTGAATCAGTGACAAATTTCCTTACCAACCATGGTATATCACCGGAAAGAATGACAGCACGGGGTTATGGTCTGACACGACCGGTAACAACTAATGAAACCGAAGAGGGACGAGCTGCAAACCGAAGGACAGAACTAAAAATACTATCTCAATAATGAAAAAATCAGTTTCGATACTTATACTCGGTTTACTGATGATGTCGGATGCATTCCTTCCGGCATTGGCGCAGGATAAAATTACAGGCGAAGGTTATAATTTCACAATTATTAAAGACCTGCCTGCAACCTCTATTAAAAATCAGTCTTTGACCAACACATGCTGGAGTTTTTCGGTGATTTCCATGCTTGAATCGGAACTGTTGAGAATGGGAAAGGATACATTTGACCTCTCGGAAATGTACGTTGTGAGGCATATTTATGAAGAAAAAGCAGAAAAATATATACGTATGCACGGAACCATCAATTTTGCTGGTGGAGGTTTTTTTCATGATGTGATTCATGTTCTGGACACCTTCGGAATAGTCCCGGATGAAATATATACAGGGCTTACTGAGGGGAAAAAGATCCATTTCCATGAGGAAATGGATGATGATTTGAAAGAATATGTCGAAAAAATCGTTCTTGCCAGGAATAATAAAGATACTTCGGAATGGAAAGAAGGTTTTACAGAAATAATAGATTCCTGTCTCGGTATACTACCACAGGAATTTGTTTTTGAAAATAAGAGTTATACCCCCGAATTGTTCGCTTCTGGTCTGAACCTTAATTTAGATGATTATATTGAAATAACTTCTTTTAACCACCATCCGTTCTATCAGGAATTCAAACTTGAAGTACCTGATAATTGGGCCTGGGGTGATTTCTTTAATGTCCCTCTCGATGAATTAATCGAGATTATTTCTTATTCAATAGACAATGGTTATACCGTTGCATGGTCAGCAGATAATAGTGAAAAGGGATTTATATGGAATACAGGTGTTGCCATAGTACCTGATATTCCGGAAAAGAACATAACCCAGGACCTGAGGCAGGAAGGGTTTGATAACTATGCTACTACCGATGATCATGGAATGCATATTACCGGGCTTGCTATTGATAAGAAGGGAAATAAATACTTCCGTGTGAAAAACTCATGGGGAGTTACCGGAAGTCCTTACGATGGCTATCTCTATGCTTCTGAACCCTACGTTAGGCTCAAAACCATTGCCATTATGGTAAACAAAAATGGTATTCCGGACCACATAAGGAAAAAACTGCATATTAATTGATGATCCTGTCATCACATTTGTGAAGCAGGAGACTTAAATCCTTCTGGAAATCCTATATTTGTAATAATATCATCCGGATTATATTATGAAAAGAATTCTATTTCAACTCATTTTATTGTTGTTCCTTTCTTTTACTTTTTCAGCACAAAAAGCATCTGATTGCCTGGATTTAAAAGAATTGGATGAATATATCCTTAAATCAATGGAGGAATGGAGAATTCCAGGCTTATCAATCGC
>CAZEKO010000301.1:0-2799 GCA_964512775.1 uncultured Bacteroides sp.
GTTATTGACGGGAAACTGGATGATGAGTGCTGGAAACATGGCACATGGGCAGGTGATTATACTCAATGGATACCAAGGGAAGGTGCGAAACCCACATGGCCGACGGAATTTAATATCCAGTACGACGATAAGAATTTATATATAGCATTCAGGGGGTATGACGGAGAGCCGGATAAAATCAACAGGTTTGCCGGTGTCAGGGATGAGCAGGTCGGGGATATGATGGGAGTGACTTTTGACAGTTACCGTGATTACCGTACGGGATTCGAGTTTACTCTCACGGCATGGGGGCAGAAATCAGATCTTATCCTGTTTAATCCGATGAACTGGGATTTTAACTGGAATCCGGTATGGAAGGGAAAGGTAGGCATGGAAGACAGTGCTTGGGTGGCAGAGATGGAAGTGCCATTGAGCCAGCTTCGTTACAGTAACCAGTTTGAACAGGTATGGGGCATGCATACCTGGAGGTATATATCGCGTCTCCAGGAGGAGAGTAACTGGGAAAAGCAAAGCAAAACCGGCCCCGGGATGATCTATAATTTCGGCGAACTCAGGGGCATCCAGGGATTGAAGAAATCACGCCGTCTTGAGATCATGCCCTTTGCACTGGGTGAGCTGAAGACATTTAAAAAGGAAAGCGGCAACCCGTTTGCTGAAAACGGAAGACTTTGGGGAGGAAATGCAGGCCTTGATGCAAAAATTGGGGTATCAAGTAATTTCACTGTCGACCTGACAGTCAATCCTGATTTCGGCCAGGTAGAATCCGATACTTCAGTAATGAACCTTACTGCTTTCCAAACTTTCTATGAAGAAAAACGGCCTTTCTTCCTTGAAGGACTGACCATCTTTAATTATGATTTTGATGACCAGACCCTGTTTTATTCCAGGCGTATTGGCCATGTTCCCTCACTGACTGTTTCCCCTGATGAAAATCCCTTTGTCCAGACACCCGATAAGACCACAATACTCAGTGCTTTGAAATTCAGCGGAACGACATCAAAAGGATTATCATTAGGTATTATACAAAGCCTGACAGCAAATGAATTTGCAAAGGTCAGCGACACGATTGGGAAAATGAGTAAAATGAAAGTCGAACCTCTTACCAGTTATACTGTGGCAAGGATTCAAAAAGGATATAAAGCCGGTAATACTATTTTGGGGGGTATGATTACATCTGTAAACCGTGCAATTGATGAAAATTCCCTGGAATTCCTCAGCAATAATGCATATACCGGCGGTTTTGATATACTGCACCACTGGAGGGATAAGGAGTTCTTTCTTGACGGGAAGCTCCTGGGCAGCTTTGTAAATGGGAGCAAGACAGCAATCGCAGCACTCCAGGAGTCGTCAGCACGTTATTACCAGAGGCCCGGAGCAGATTACCTGAATTATGACACCACCAGAACCAGCCTTAGCGGCTTCGGAGGCAAACTGAGGATAGGGAAAAAATCAAAGGGATTCTGGCGTTATTCAACAGGTGTTACCTGGCTCTCACCTGGACTGGAATTCAATGATCTGGGTTACATGAGAGAGGCAGATAAAATTGACAATCAAAATGAGATATCATATTTTGTAAATCAACCAGTTTCAATCTTCAGGACTTACGAGATTACACTGGAACAGTTCAACAGCTGGAACTTTCATGGGACATATCTTGGTTCGGGAGGACATTTGTCTTTTGAATCAGAATTCAGGAACCAGTGGCTCCTTGGAGCAAATCTTATTTTCCACTCAGAGGCGCCTGATACAAGGATTTTAAGAGGAGGCCCGGATATGATTATGCCTGGAAATATTATGACGTTCGGTTTGATAGGAACGGATCGCTCGAAAAAAGTAGCCGCAACTCTTGAAGGAAATTTTGAAAAATTCGGAAATAATTCTACTACAACCTGGGGAGTTGAACCGATAATAACTATCCGGCCCGTAAATATTCTGAAAATAAGTCTATCCGCAAATTATTCTGAGAACCATAATATGCTTCAATATATCTCAGACTCTGTTTATTTATCCGAAAAAAGATATATCCTAGGTACAATCGACCAGAAAACCCTGGGATTAACATTCAGGCTTGATTTGAACCTTACTCCCGAGTTTTCCGTGCAGTATTACGGGAGTCCGTTCATTTCCCGGGGCAATTATTCAGATTATAAGCGTATTACAGATCCTGAATCAAAAAATTTCGATGAACGTTTTATCAGTCTTCCGGATCCCATCCAATCAGGCAATACATTTGGTTTTGATGAAAATAATGACAGAAGTTCTGATTATTCCGTTCAAAATCCGAATTTCAATTTCTTCGAGTTCCGTTCTAATCTCGTTGCCAAATGGGAATACAGGCTTGGCTCTTTTATTTACTTCGTGTGGTCGAGTGGCCGGACAGGCAATAATACTGATTCTCATGCATCACTCGGCGATTCTTACAAATATCTCGGCAATGTATTTCCAAACAACATTTTCCTTATAAAGCTTAGCTACTGGTTCTCCCTGTAGAAAAAATGACAGGTTGGCATCGGGTTATTCTTCCTGTGATAAGGTGATATTTTTTTTAAGCCGTTTTGCATCTTTTAAGGCTTTATAAATGATCCACTCCAATTGCCCGTTAGTACTCCGAAATTCGTCTGCTGCCCATTTTTCGACAGCCGACAGGATATTTTTATCAATCCTTAAAGCAAATGACTTTTTCTCTGTCATATTCCGTTATAACTTAACCTGTTTTATGTCTGATCAGGAACAGTATTCCTGACCATAAGTTTTCCCATGGCATAAGATATCGCCTGGGCTCTTTGAGTGCCTAAGAGG
>CAZEKO010000302.1:0-1175 GCA_964512775.1 uncultured Bacteroides sp.
TGGCATCCGAATTATCCCAAAAAGTGGAGGTAGTCGACAGTGAAAAAAGGAAGATAATTCATCTTGCGGCTATTTTCGCGTGCAATTTTACAAATCATATGTACCTGTTGGCTGACAGGTTAATGCGAGAGAATGGACTGGACTTTGATCTTTTAAAACCGCTCATACAGGAGACAGCTGCAAAAATAATGGAGA
The DNA here is from genome assembly GCA_964512775.1 of uncultured Bacteroides sp. Lineage (GTDB taxonomy): Bacteria > Bacteroidota > Bacteroidia > Bacteroidales > SM23-62 > LJUQ01. The sequence continues at coordinate 196 of CAZEKO010000302.1, forward strand.
TTGATCCGGAAACTGCACAGACAGGACCGGCAAAACGGGGTGATAATCAAATTATTGAGGACCATTTACAATTATTAAAGGATTCACCCGGGATGCAAAAAATATATACTTTTGTAAGCGACAGCATCTTAAAGTCAGGAATAAACGGAAAGACGAATAAAATAACTTAACAAAAAAAATTATGGCAAAAAAAGAGCTTAATGAATTGACAATTGAAGAATTAAAACAACGGGCAAAATCTATTAAAATTGTTACATGGTTTCTTGTGGTTATGCTTCTGGTTTTATTTTGTATGACGCTTTACCAGTCGGTAAGAGATGGTGAAATGCAAATTTTGCTTGTCGTACCGATAGCATTATTGCCGATTGTATTATTTAACTTCGGAAATATTAAGAAAATAAATTCTGAAGTCAAGAGTAGAAGTAAGCTATAATATTTCAGAAAAGATTATATATGAGTAATTTTAAAGAAGCCCTGAGATCCATAAAAGCCTTTATTTTTGATGTCGATGGTGTTTTATCAAGCGCGAAAATATATCTTCATCCGGAAGGTGATATGATGCGGTCGATGAATATCAAGGATGGATTTGCAATCCAGTATGCAATACGTAAAGGATATCGTGTGGCTATTATAACCGGAGGTAATTCTGAATCTGTAAAAAAAAGATTTGCCCATCTTGGAGTACAGGATATTTACCTGAAATCCACTGATAAACTGGAAGATTTCAGGCAATTTCTGTCATTATATAACCTGGAACCCAGCAATATCCTTTACATGGGTGATGATCTTCCTGATTACCTTGTTATGAAGGAAGCCGGATTTCCGGCATGTCCCTCAGATGCTATTGAAGAGATCAAGTCCATATCAAAATATGTCTCTGATAAGAATGGTGGCGATGGCTGCGTCAGGGATGTTATAGAACAGGTACTTCGCTTGCAGGGGAATTGGATGCACGAGGACGCGTTTCACTGGTAATGGCT
>CAZEKO010000302.1:1275-2787 GCA_964512775.1 uncultured Bacteroides sp.
AAAAAAAACACGATGCTGGCTTTTCTGAGATTAATACGATACAAGAATCTTTTAATTATTGCAGTCACGCAATATCTGATGAGGTATTGTATTATCAATCCCATTCTGAAGGTAAGCGGAATGGAACTTCAGCTTGATAATTTTCATTTTGTCCTGCTTGTTCTCTCCTCGGTACTGATAACTGCGGCCGGATATGTCATAAATGATTATTTCGATACAGGGACCGACATGCTGAACAGGCCTGAGACTGTTCTGGTCGGGAAAGTCATCAACAGAAGGATGGCCATGCTTATCCACATCCTTTTGAATATCCTCGGGATTGGCATAGGCATATATCTCTCTGTTAAGATCAATATTCTTGCATTGGGAGTTGCATATATTCTTGCATCAGGTATTTTGTGGTTCTATTCAACCACCTATAAGCGTCAGTTCCTTATTGGCAACCTGATTGTAGCTATTTTTACAGGGATGGTACCTTTTATTGTTGTGCTATTTGAGGTTCCTTTACTTAATCAGCAATACAAGGAAGTGCTTCTCCGTTTGAATATGAATTTTAATAATATCCTTGGATGGGTCGGTGGATTTTCACTTTTTGCATTTCTTTCAACCCTGGTAAGAGAGATCATTAAGGATATAGAAGACTTCAAAGGCGACAGGGCATTTGGCAGGAACACAGTACCGGTTGTGCTGGGGATCAGAGTATCAAAAATTATTGTAGTCTGTTTTATCTTCATTAATATATTTGCTCTCCTGTATATTTATTTCAGACATCTTCTTCATACTAATACAGGGAAAATTGATTTTCTGACCCTTTCTTATTTTGTTATATTACTTATAATTCCATTTATGATCCTGACCTTTTTGATCATTAAAGCGGATAACAAGAATGATTACCATAGAGCAAGTAATCTTACAAAATTTATCATGCTTGCAGGGATAATTTATTCATTGGTCGCATTTGTCATTATAACCAGAACATTTTAGCCTGATTATTATGATAAATGAAATATTTAAAGGTTACAGGATAATCCTTGCGTCTCAATCCCCCAGGAGGCAATATTTACTGAAAGAACTGGGGATTGATTTTGAGATCATGGCCAATTCAGATATTGATGAAAAATATCCTCCGGAACTTACAAAGGAAGAGATACCGGTATATCTTGCGAAAATGAAGGCTAACGTGGCCATGCCTTCAATTCCGGATAAAACTTTATTGATTACTGCGGATACAATCGTCTGGTTTAAGGGGAAAGTGGTCAATAAACCAACAGATTATGCTGAAGCCCTGAAAATGCTGGAAGAGCTATCGGGAGAAATGCATGAGGTATTGACAGGAGTATGCCTGTCTACCAATAAGAAAAAACATACATTTCATACTTCGACGCTTGTCTATTTTGGCATGTTATCGAAAGAGGAGATCAGCTATTATGTTAAACAATACCGGCCGTATGACAAAGCCGGTGCATATGGTATACAGGAATGGATTGGTTATATCGGCATTGAAAGGATTGA
>CAZEKO010000303.1:0-2777 GCA_964512775.1 uncultured Bacteroides sp.
GACTACCTTAAAAAGTTTCTCCCATCTGTCATTGTCAACACTGATCCGGAATTGGCGGAAATTATTGTTGCTGACAATGGTTCAACAGATCAGTCGGTGAACTGGCTTAACCAGAATTATCCCCAGGTCAGGATCATCAAGCTTGACCGGAACTATGGATTTGCCGAAGGCTATAACCTCGCTCTCAGTGAAATCAAATCATCTTATTTCCTTTTATTGAATTCAGATGTGGAGGTCACTCCAAAATGGCTGGAACCACTTGTAAACGTTCTGGATTCTGATCCGTCTGTTGCCGCCTGTATGCCAAAAATCAAATCATTCAATAACCGGTCATCTTTCGAATATGCAGGTGCCGCGGGAGGTTTCATCGACAGATACGGATATCCCTTCTGCCGTGGCAGGATTTTATATCATATCGAGGAAGATCGCGGACAATATAATAGCAGTATTGATATTTTCTGGGCAAGCGGTGCATGCCTGCTGGTCCGTAATGAATTGTATTTTTCATCAGGAGGACTTGATCCCTTCTTTTTTGCACACATGGAGGAAATTGACCTTTGCTGGAGAATGAAGAATATGGGGTATCGTATCCGGTACTGTCACGAATCTGAAGTTTTTCACCTTGGAGGAGGTACACTCCCTAAAAGCAATCACAGGAAAACTTACCTGAATTTTAGAAATAACCTTATTTTGCTTATTAAGAACCTCCCGACAGCAAAAGTTATCCGGGTTTGTGTCATGCGTTTATTACTGGATAAGATCGCAGCCTTATATTTCCTTGTTAAACTGGACCCTGGTGAGTCATTTGCTGTATTCCATGCATATTGGTCAGTACTGACACATTGCCAGAAAATATTCAGATCACGCAGGGAACTGATGAAAAAAATCAACCCTGGTCATCACAGGGAAATATTTCCCCGCAGTATAATATGGAATTTTTATATCAGGAAAATAAGAGAATATAACCAATTAAGTTTTTAATTGCTTTTGTTAGTAATTTATCTGACAACTTTTTTTGAAAGGAAAAAGAATTTACCTATTTTTAATCTGATTTGAATCCTAATAGTTCCAGGTTCATGTCGATGCCAGAAAAGCCTATTATTCTTATTGCAGATGATGATCCATCCTGTCAGTTATTACTCACTGAATTTCTGAAATCTCTTAATGTCGCGACTAAAATTGTCTCAAACGGAGCTGAAGCCTTTGATGAATGTGTTGGAAATTTGTATGTTCAGCTGGTTATTATGGATATCAGGATGCCTGTTATGGATGGACTGGAATCAGTCAGACTGATCAGGAAATACCGTCCTGATCTTCCTGTAATCGTTTATACTGCACTCAATAGTCAGGAATACAAATACTTTTTCAAGAAACTCAACTGTAACGATTACTTCGTTAAACCAATGTCTCCGAGTATTATAGTTGAAACTGCCGCGAAATACCTTAATATCTGTACTGATATTTACAGCTCAAACAGTTAAAGCCAATCATAAATAAGTTATCAGTTTCTCAAGTCCAACAATCCTTGATCCCTTTAACAGGATAGTTGCATCCCTGACTGGATTGGAACTGAACCATTCTGCCGCAGCCTGTACATCGGAAAAACGCTTGAACTCTTTTGGAATTGAAATATTAAAGAATGACTTACCTATAAGGATTACCTGGTATTTGTTTAATTCACTGAGAAGTGAAAGAAGGGCAAGATGCTCTGGCCGTGATGACTCTCCGAGTTCAGCCATTTCCCCAATGACAAGCATTTTGTTTTCACCAGGATTTTTTTGAAAATTCCTGATCGCTGCCAGCATACTTGTTGGATTTGCATTATATGCATCAACAAACAGGGTATTATGTTTTGTCTTCATAATCTGCGATCTGAGCATATCCGGAATATATTCTTCGACAGCCTGAATTATTTTATCAACATCTACGTTAAAGTAATATCCCACACTCAAAGCCGCAAGAATATTTTCCAGATTAAAATCACCCAGCATTCTGGTTTTGATATTTAACTTATTGCCGGGTTGATTGCCGGGACTAAAATTTATGCTCAGAAAGGGATCCGTACTATCGACAGTTCCGCCACATATTGTTCCTTCACCATTACCATATCTGATTATCTCTCCTGAAAAATTCCCGAGCATATCCATTAGCACCTGATCTCCGCAATTCACAAAGACCTTACCATTTGAATCCTGCAGATATTCATAAAGTTCCTTTTTCGCTTTTATGACCCCTATGACGGAACCAAAACCTTCCAGGTGTGCCCGCCCAATATTGGTTATCATTCCGTATTCTGGTTGGGCTATCCTGCACAGATTATCTATTTCTCCAGGATGGTTCGCGCCCATTTCCACCACTCCAAACTGGTCTTCTGGTTTTATACTAAGGATTGTCAGGGGTACTCCAATATGGTTATTAAGGTTACCCTGAGTTGAACAGACTGTATATTTCTTAGATAGTACCTTTGAAATTAAATCCTTTGTTGTAGTCTTCCCATTTGATCCGGTAATAGCAATAATACCGGATTTTAATTTTGAACGGTGAAATGTCGCCAGCTGTTGCAATGCAATCAAGGTATCATCGACAATAAGAATCCGCTTGTCACCGGCAATTGACTTATCATCTGCAACCGCATATGCTGCACCATTCCGGAGTGCTTCAACTGCATACGCATTACCATTGAATTTTTCACCACGGATTGCAAAGAAAATTGAATTACTTACAGGTTTTCTGGTATCAGTTGAAATGACAGGAAACCGGCAGAACAGCTGGTACAG
>CAZEKO010000304.1:0-2777 GCA_964512775.1 uncultured Bacteroides sp.
AAATCTTTTTTGCTTAATAATGAATTTAAAATAGTTTTCCCTGAAACGGCAGGAACTGAAAATGTATTTGGGATTCAATGGGAAAAGGAAATACAAAACAGCCCGTTTGGACAATTGTTTAAAAGAGCTGAATATTTTGAATTCTCTCAGAAAAATTACACCCAGGCTGCTGAATTATACAAGGAGTGTGCTTTATATGCTCCCTCAAAACAGCACCGGGCAATAGCTTCTGAAGGGCTGGGACGCTGTCTGTTATCATCTGAAAAATATGATGATGCAAGTACAGTATATAATGACCTTTCCAAAAACTACGGAGAATTCCAAAACAGGGCAGGACACCCATATGGTATTACTGCAATTTTTCAATTATACGAAATTGCCCGGAAAAAGAAGGAGGAAGATAACTATCCTGGAATCTTACTCAACCTTTACCAACAAATACGGGAAGGGATCTGGCTTATTAACCAGCCTGTTTATGATTTTTATATTGCAGAAATTGAATCAATTCTGAACAATAAGCTTGTTGAAGGGAAATTCCCTGAGATTCAAAAATCTTATATAGATATACAAGGACAACAATCTCTTTACAGACAAGCCCTGGTCTTTACAGATTTTTTAGAGAGAAATGGTATTCCGGAAATAAAGGAAAAACTAACACTATCCCGGGTAGAAGGCGAATTTGTGCCGGAACGATTTCTTACCACTTTTGAAAAAGATTTCTTTCTGGTCTCTTACACCATTCTGCCAGATTTTCAATCAGGGCAAACTTTTTATGGTGGCTTTTGCTGGGATCTCAATATTTTAAAAAATCAGATAATCACAAAAGTCCTTGATGATATTTCAAAAGACTCCGGGCTGGATTTTAAAATCGTTGATGAAATCGATCAAAATATCACAACAGGAAAAGAAGAATTAATATCAGGGGAATCTCTGGCTTTAGACTTTCGTATGTTTCCTCTGCCCTGGAAACTTCTTGTTTCTCACCCTGAAATAAAAGCCCTTGAAATATCAGCGCGCCGGGAGATTTTTTTCTATGGGGTACTTATGATTGTTATAGTAGCTTTGATGCTTTTAGGTGCTGTTCTGATAGCGCGTGACATTTCCCGTGAATCTGAAACCACACGCTTAAAGACAGAATTCGTTAATAATATCTCTCATGAACTAAAAACCCCGCTGACGCTGATTCGCCTCTATGGGGAGACACTCCAGCGAAAAGAAAATCTCACAAATAAAGAGAAGAAAGAATGCTATGAGATAATCACCGGGGAAAGTGAGCGCCTTTCGCATCTGATCAACAATGTACTTGATTTTTCCAGGATTGAAATGGGCAGAAAAGAATTTAATTTTAAAAAAGGATATATACAGGATGTTATCCGGGATACTCTGGAATCATATCGCTATCATCTGGAGAAAAAAGGATTTGCCATTCATAGCGATCTCACCCGGGACCTTCCGGAAATGAATTTTGATGGAGAAGCAATTGCGAGCGTTTTAATTAATTTGTTGAGCAATGCTATGAAATTTTCACCCGGGGATAAGGAAGTAATCGTGAAATTATTCAGAGATAATGGGAATGCAGTACTTCAGGTCGCAGATAAAGGTATAGGAATTTCATCCGGAGAAATCTCAAAAATCTTCCAGAGATTTTATCAGTCAGAGAACAAAATTGCCTCTGAAACGAAGGGAAGTGGATTAGGGCTTACCCTGGTTAAACATATTACGGAAGCTCATGGCGGCAAAATTCAGGTTGAAAGTGAACCAGGAAAGGGAAGTATCTTTTCTGTGATACTTCCAATATCGGATACCGAAAATGATAATACATCATACTATTCATAACAATTATTTTATGATGAAAAAAAGGATACTGATCATTGAAGATGAACAAGATCTGATTAAGGGGTTGAAGCTCAACCTGTCTGATGAAGGATTCGATGTGGACTGGGCTGTTAATGGTGTGGAAGGTCTTCGTAAAGCTATTGAAGAGGCTCCCGACCTGATAATTCTTGATATTATGCTGCCGGAGATGGATGGTCTTGAGGTCTGCCGGGAACTCCGACAGAAAAAAATAGACATCCCGATTATCATGCTCACTGCCAAAGGGGAAGAGATTGACAAGGTGGTGGGGCTTGAAATCGGAGCTGACGATTATATAACCAAACCCTTCAGCATCCGGGAACTTTTAGCCCGTATAAAAGCCCGGTTAAGAAATGCTGAGAGAATGGGAAAAACAATCCCTGAAGTATATTCTTTTGGTGATATTGAGATTGATTTTGCCCGGTTTAAAGTCAGACGTAAAGAGAAAGAGATGGAATTCACTTCTCTTGAAATAGAAATTTTAAAATATTTCATTGCCCACCGGGGAGAAGTTGTTGCAAGAAATGATTTGCTTGACAAAGTCTGGGGCTATGAAAGTTATCCTACTACCCGGACCATTGATAATCATATTCTTAAATTGAGAAAAAAAATTGAGGAGGATCCATCTCATCCCCGGTATATCCTTTCAGTTTATGGAGGAGGATATCGATTTACCGGATGACGATAATCTTTTACATTTATTGACATTTATTTGACAAGGTTGACAATTACCTGTGCGACATTTGGAGTGAATTTAAATTTCACTAACAAACAGGAGGTAATAATATGAATCACAAAAGATTTTTATTTATAGTAGCCTTAATAGCTGTTTTTATAACAGTATCCGGGCAGGATTATCCTGAACATAAGATCCTCTTCGAAAAGGCAAAGTTTACAATGGAAACAAAAGGAGACCTGAATGG
>CAZEKO010000305.1:0-2773 GCA_964512775.1 uncultured Bacteroides sp.
TCATCGACTGGGTTGAAAAGGGCATTGCTCCGGACAGAATTATTGCAACAGGTAAGGCTTTCCCAGGGTTGAGCAGACCTCTCTGTCCTTATCCCGAGTATCTCCATTATACTGGTAAGGGAGATAATAAAAACGCTGAGAACTTTGAGTGCAGGAGATAAAGATAAACCATATACTATGCGTGTACAAAATGAGCAGAAATTAAAAAGGACTTAACCATAAACAGCTAAGTCCTTTGATTTTACTGGCGCGCCCAGTCCCGCTTAATGCAGCGGGACGACCTGCGGATTCACAGGCGAAAATCCTGAGCTTCCTAACCTCCTCAAATCTAACAACTTATTGATAACACAAGGCTTTTGATTTCATAAAAATTACACTTTTTAGCAGATTTTTCATATGTTGGAAAGAGTTTCTCACACGGATTCTCACATTTAGAAGCATATTTAAATTCAGAAAAACCTTTAGCGATGATTGATTATGTATTATTCAAACAGACATTATTGTTCACTATTTTAGGCTGTTCATAAATAATGAACAAATAATAAAAATGAACAAAAGACATATCAATAGCATTACAAAACATATATAAATAATATATTCAATTAGTTATTGACAATTGTTCATTAATGATGTATGTTCAATAAAAATGAACATATCAAAAAAATGAACAAAGGCGGAAAAAATGGGGACTAGAATACAAGAACAAGAAATTCTTAGGAAAGCTCAGGAAGCTTTTGAAAGGACAACAGGCCTAATTGTTGAATTTTATCCTTTAATAGAGCCAGGAGGTCCTGATGCTGTGATAGATATCAAGTTGAATGAAATAGAGTTGCATTTTGCTGTGGAAATTAAAGAGACGTTCACACATGCAATGATAGGGCCGGTTATTCAGCAGATAAGAATAAATAAAGAAAAATTAATTATTGTGACAAAGTATGTTACTCCACAACTAGCCGATAAACTGAAAGAAAATAATGTCCCCTTTATCGATACTGCTGGCAATACATATATTAAAGAGCCTCCTTTATTTATATTCATAAAAGGAAACAGGACTGCGGAAATACCAATTGACAAGCTCCAAACAAGGGCATTTCGGCCAACAGGACTGCAGGTTATCTATACATTATTATGCAATATAAAATTAGAAGAGGCTAATTATCGCGAAATCGCAAGGTTTGCTGATGTTGCATTAGGAACTGTTGGTTGGGTGATGCAGGATTTGCAAAAAATAGGGTTCTTGGTTGATATGGGTAGACGTGGGCGCCGTTTAGTTCAAAAGGGAAAGTTATTGGAAAGATGGGTGACTGCATACGCTGAACAGTTAAGACCGAAAAAAATAATTGGGAAGTATGATGCAATAGATCCTGACTTCTGGAAATATAAGGATCTTCCCCTAGAGAAGGCTTATTGGGGAGGAGAAGTTGCTGCTGCTAAATTGAACAAATATTTGAAACCTGAAATTGTGACAATTTATACGATTAATGAGGAAGCTCTTAATAAATATATGATAGAGAATAGAATCAGAAAAGATCCTGAAGGGAAGATTGAGATTATAAAGACTTTTTGGGGAGTGGGACAAAAGAGGCCATACCACCACCTAGTTCATCCATTATTGATATACGCAGATTTACAGGCTACCGGTGATCCCAGGAACATAGAGACAGCGGAGATGATTTATGAACAGGAAATTGCTGGACTTATCAGGGAAGATTGATCAATTAGCAATCGAATTATTTGAAGATATCAACAACGTCGCTAAATCCATGAACGTTGAGTTTTTTGTCATAGGGGCAACAGCACGAGATATGATCCTTACATATGGTTATAACATAAAAACAACGCGGGCAACATTGGACATTGACTTCGGTATACAAGTTGCTAATTGGGATCAAGATGAAAAATTCAGAAAAGGATTATTAGCAACAAAATGCTTTGAGTTAGTACCGAACTATCCACAGAGGTTATTATACAAGAATATACTAAAGATAGATGTAATTCCTTTTGGTGCAATTGCAGATCCAGAACATCGTTTCAATTGGCCTAAAGAAGACGGAATTGAGATGAATACCCTTGGATTTATGGAGTCATATGAATATGCATTAACTGTCAGATTAAGGGAAAATCCAGTTTTAGATATGCGATTTGCAAGCTTAGCAGGACTGGCACTCATGAAAATAATTGCATGGAATGATAATACTGCACGTGGCGGCAGAGACGCAAAAGACCTTAAATTAATTATCCACAATTATCTTGATGCAGGTAATGAAGAACGTCTGTTTGAGGGAGATATAATTGATAGATTAAAAGAGACAGGTCTTGATTTCGACTATATAAAGGCGGGGGCAAGGTTGTTAGGTCGTGATATGGCAATTATATCTGGCAATGAAACAAAGAAAAAAATACTTGAAATACTTGAGATGGAAACAGGAGATCAAGATCGTTATAAGCTTGTTGAAAGTATGAGAGATATAGGGAATAGCGAAAATTTCGAGGAATATATTGAATTACTAGAACAGATGAAACTCGGAGTCATTGAAACAAAATAATTTGGAATAGGAATAGACAGATTTTATATAGTCAATCATGTCAAACATAAATGAATGGGCAAAAGGTAAACCCCTACCCTTGGCAATGATTGCCATTGAATTGGCATTTGATGCTGAATACTGCTTTGAGTGTGCGGAACAAATTAAGAAAAGATAAGGATTCTTTGATATCTTTCTCCAATCATTTTGATATAATTGTCTCAAATTGAAATAAATCCATATTATCC
>CAZEKO010000306.1:0-2769 GCA_964512775.1 uncultured Bacteroides sp.
GACATAAATAATACCGGTAATGGATCTTTGAATGAAGTTTTTCAACTTTCGAATTCTTTAACTAGCATTTTTGCTTTCAGGATATTGTTTCTCCTGACATACACCTCGATACTTCCGAATTTATAAGAAGAATCCTGTTTATTGATGACAAATGATTCAATATTATGATCGCCCAGGACTTCTCTGAAGATTTCAGCCTGCCATAGTTTATTCGTTGTATAAACTATTACCCAGTCTTTTTCCATACAGAAGTATTTTCTGTAATTGTCAATCTTTTTTGTTTTTCTTTTTAACCGGTTCCAGATCTTCCCCGCTGAAAAGAGGTTTAGATTCTGCATCTGGAGTTACCTGTTTTGCCGGGACCTTTGATTTTTGTGAACTTTTAGTTTTAGCATCACTTTTAGGGAGACTTTTATTTTTCTCCCGTCCTTTTACTATGAGAGTTTCCTTTTCTTTTCTTTTCCCGAATATTTTTTCGAGATCTTCGCTGAAGATAACTTCTTTTTCAAGCAGCTGATCAGCTAATTGTACCAGTCCTTTCAGATTGTCCCTGAGGATTTTTTTAGCCCGGTCATATTGTTCTTCTACTATTTTATTGACCTCTTTATCAATAAGTTCTGCTGTTTTTTCTGAATATGGGCGGGTAAATGAAAAGTCAGACTGTCCATTTGAATCATAAAAACTGATATTGCCTACCTTTTCGCTCATCCCGAAATAAGATACCATGGCATAGGCCTGTTTTGTAACGCGTTCCAGGTCATTAAGTGCGCCCGTAGAAATTTTGGAAAAATTGATTTCTTCTGAGGCGCGGCCACCAAGAGCAGAACACATTTCATCAAGGAGTTGTTCTGTAGTTGTTATCTGGCGTTCCTCAGGCAGGTACCAGGCGGCACCAAGGGCTCTTCCGCGGGGTATAATGGTTACCTTGACAAGTGGATTGGCATGTTCCAGGAGCCAGCTTGCAGTTGCGTGTCCGGCTTCATGGTATGCAATTGTACGTTTTTCTTGCTCAGAAATGATCTTGTTTTTCTTTTCAAGTCCACCGATGATCCTATCGATAGCATCAAGGAAGTCCTGTCTCTCAACTTGTTTTTTGTTTTTTCTGGCGGCAATCAAGGCAGCTTCATTGCAAACATTGGCAATATCTGCTCCTGAAAATCCAGGGGTTTGCTTAGCCAGGAATTCAATATCGATATTTTTATCGAGTTTAATAGGCCTGAGATGAACATCAAAGATCTCCCTCCGTTCTTTCAGGTCGGGCAATTCAACATGAATCTGACGGTCGAACCGACCTGCCCGGAGCAATGCCCTGTCAAGAATATCTGCACGGTTAGTTGCTGCAAGGATGATGACCCCTGTGTTAGTATCAAATCCGTCCATTTCCGTCAGGAGTTGGTTCAGGGTATTTTCCCGTTCATCATTTGCACCAAAATTTGGATTTCTTCCACGAGCCCGGCCAACTGCATCAATTTCATCAATAAAGACAATACACGGAGCTTTTTCTTTGGCTTGTTTAAATAAATCACGTACTCTGGAAGCACCCACTCCGACAAACATCTCAACGAAATCAGATCCTGAAATTGAGAAGAACGGGACATTGGCTTCGCCGGCTACAGCTTTAGCGAGCAGTGTTTTTCCTGTCCCGGGAGGCCCAACCAGAAGTGCACCCTTGGGTATTTTACCACCTAGATCGGTATATTTTTTTGGATTTTTCAGGAAGTCCACAATTTCCTTGACTTCGACTTTTGCTTCTTCAAGGCCGGCTACATCCTTAAAATCGGTTTTGACATGAGAATCTTTATCGAAGATGCGGGCTTTTGATTTTCCAACATTAAAAATATTACCAGCCCCTCCGCCGCCACCTCCGGCTCCCATCCGGCGAAATATAAATATCCATATTAACACAAGCAAAAAAATGGGGAAGACCCATGTCAGAATTTCTCCGAAGAAATTCCTCCTTGTTTCATAAGTCACAGTGACGAGTTCGTCCTCTGAGAAACCAGACATTGCCTTTTGAAGGTTCTGATCGAAAATTTCCACTGAACCAATTGTAAAGAAATATTGCGGGCCAGTCCGAGCAATGGGATTAATTCCTTTTGCCCCGGTATCCTTATATTTTCCAGATGCCAGACGGTCTTTCTTAATATAAATCTCTGCCCTTTCCTTATTTACAACGATTATCTTTTCCACATCATGACTTGCAAGGATATCTTTTTCAAAACGTTGCCAGGAGATTTCTTCGGGACCTCCTCTCATATTAAGGAGATAAGTCCCTATGATCGCCAGTGCAATAATCCCGTAAATCCAGTATACATTGAATTTTGGCTTGGAGTCGGGACTTTTGCCAGACCCGTCACCAGGGGGAATAATTTTTTTATTATATTTTTTATCGCTCATTTCAGTTTAAATAATGATTCACTCTTCTTCCGGGTAAACGGTAACTTCTCCATCTGCCCAGAGTTCCTCAAGTTTATAATAATTCCTCGTTTGTTCCTGAAAGATATGAACTACAACCGTATTATAATCAAGCAATATCCACTGAGCATTTTGATATCCTTCAGTATGAAATGCATTTTGTTTCAGATGTTTTTTGACTTTGTCTTCTATGTTCTGAGCAATTGCCCTGGTCTGTGTATTCGATTCTCCATGTGAGATAATGAAATACTCACATATGGAATTGTTCAGTTCAGTGAGGTCGATTTTAATAATGTTCCTGCCTTTCTTTTCACGGATACTTTCAATAATCCTTTCCTCAATCGTTAGAAGATC
>CAZEKO010000307.1:0-2768 GCA_964512775.1 uncultured Bacteroides sp.
TGTATCCAGTAGATATACTCGCCGGCTTCCCTGTAACTTACAGTTTCGCCATTGTAATCCGAAAAGGCTGGATAATCCCAGTTTTTCTCAAAACTTTCGGACATTGTAAGAATAAATGGTTTTTCAATCATGATTGTTCATTGAATAAATGTGTATAAAATTATTAATTCATTCTGATTTTTCTATAAATAAATCGCTTAACAGCTTAAAATTAATATTTTTACAAGATCACACTTTGCTATATGTTTGAAATACCTTATGATGAATCGGTTATTTTGTCAGTTACTGCTATCTGCTGGGTAACTCTGGCTTTTATAATATATACTTTTCTTCAGGGTTATATCAGAAATTCTGTTTTAAAAAGAAAGAAAAATGTATTAGTACATCCGGACAATATGCTGTCCGTTTTGCTTCAGCGAATATCCAGCATTTTTCTTTTTGGATTAATCCCTGTTGTTCTGATAGTGTTTGTTTTCAGGAATCATCCCTCTTCTTATGGATTTGAAATGAAAAATTCACTGATTACCCTGATTGTTGTAATAGTGACATCTTTAATAATTGTGCCTGTTTCATGGATAACTTCCCGTTCACCTGGAAATCTTGCCACATACCCCCAGATCCGTGAAAAAGAATGGAACATTTCGCTGCTCCTGTTAAGTGCTATCAGCTGGATTGCCTATTTGTTTGCTTATGAATTCATGTACAGGGGATTTTTATTATTTTCATGTTATCATGCATTCGGAGCCTGGCCTGCTATTATAATTAATACCAGTCTTTATTCGCTCACACACCTGGTTAAAAACAAACGCGAAGGAATAGGTGCATTCTTTATTGGTATAATTCTCTGCATTCTTGTTTTATATATCGGTTCACTCTGGGTAGCTTTTTATATTCATGTGATTATGGCATTATCAAATGAATGGTTTTCAATCCGGGCCCATCCGGAAATGCATTTTAATTTTAAATACGAAAGCCATCGATGAATATATTTGTTACAGGAGCTACCGGTTTTATTGGTAAGAACCTCTCGTTAAGACTCGCAAATGAGGGTCATATTGTCCATGCCCTGTATCGTGATATTAAAAAAACAAAGGGTCTGGATCATGAAAATATCAAATTATTTCAAGGTGATATCCTTGATAAAAAAAGCCTTTTGAACGGCATGAAAGGCTGCGCAATGGTTTTTCATACTGCAGCTTTTACTTCGGTATGGGCTAAGAAACCTTCCACAATTGAAACACTTAACGTTAATGGTACTTCTAATGTTCTGGAAACAGCTGTGGAACTTTCTGTTGATAGAATTGTTTATACTTCAACAGCGGGTATTTTCGGCCCTTCCGGAGATAGCATTACAGATGAAACTAAACCATATCCATCAACTTTTTTCACCCGGTATGAAGAAACAAAAGCAAAAATCGAGCAGATTATTATTCCGCAATTTCTTAAGTTGGGCCTGAATGTAGTTATTGTTAATCCCACAAGGATATATGGTCCTGGTCCTTTGAATGACGCAAATTCTGTATCAAAAATTATTAAAAACCACCTGGAAGATAAGATCGGACTGGTTCCCTCAGATGGCAAAAGTATAGGGAATTATACATATATTGATGACGTTGCGGAAGGACATATTCTTGCAATGAAAAAAGGTAAAACTGGTGAAAGATATATTCTCGGAGGAGATAATATTGCTTTTATAGATTTAATGAGGTTAGTTGCCAGAGAATCCGGACAGAAATCCAGATTAATCAGAATTCCAGTTTTTGTTATGTTTCTTATTGCATGGATACTCGTAATAACTGCAAAAATTACCGGAATTAAACCAATGATAATACCAGGATTAGTTAAGAAATTCATACCTGACTGGAGAGTGTCTTCGGAAAAAGCAAAGAAAGAATTGGGATACAACCCGGTAGGTATTGAGCATGGAATAAAAAAAACTATTGAATGGTTAAGAAAAGAATATCATTTATGAAAAATGATCCAACAAATCAATACTTTACCCTGATCACTGGTGGCAGTATGGGCATTGGCAGAGCCATTGCTTATGAATGTGCAGGAAGAAATATGAATCTCCTGATTGTTTCATTGCCTGAACCTGAACTCGAAATAACTGCTGATAATATCAGGAAGAAATATAATGTTATTGTTCATACACTTGCAATTGACCTGACTGAAAAAGATGCTCCTGAAAAGGTATATGCCTGGTGTAAAGAAAACCATTGGCAGATTAATATCCTCGTAAATAATGCTGGCAGAGCCGGAACAGCAGTTTTCGAAGATTCATCTTTTGAATATAATGACATAAGAATACAACTAAATATTCGAGCACTTGTCTGTCTTACCTACTTATTCCTTAAAGATCTGAAAATACTGGATCGTTCTTATATTCTTAATGTTGGAAGTTTCTCTGCGTTTTATTCCATCCCGTATAAAAGTGTTTATTGTGCTTCCAAAGCATTTGTCCTGAGATTTTCCAGAGCCCTGAATGCTGAGTTGAAAAATACATCGGTTTCTATTACTGTTGTCTGTCCGAATGGTGTAAAAACCAATCCGGACACTTATAAAAGAATCAGCACACATGGTTTGCTAACTAAATTAGTTATCCTTTCTGCCGAAGAAGTTGCCAGAATAGCGGTAAATGGGATGTTTAAAAATAAGGTTGTGGTTATTCCCGGTTTTTTAAATAAGTTATTGCTTATTATATCTAAAGTTATTCCTCCCGGCACAGCCGAAAGAAGGATTGTAAAAATATTCAAGAAAGAATTAAT
>CAZEKO010000308.1:0-1061 GCA_964512775.1 uncultured Bacteroides sp.
GGTACCAGCATGGCCAGTGCCATACTACCTGTCCTGTCTGATATCAAACCCATTATTGGGGTTAAGGCTGCACCACCGATTATTGCCATAATGATCATTGAACCTCCCAGCTTGGTGTTGGGTCCGAGTTCTTTTATGCCAAGTGCAAAAATAGTCGGGAACATAAGTGACATAAAGAAACTGGTAAAAAATACAGCCCACAATCCAATCCAGCCGGGATAGATAACACCTATTCCAACAAGTATCACATTGATTATGCCATAAATACCCATCAACTTTTGTGGCTGAATATATTTCATCAGGTATGTTGCAGTAAATCTTCCAACACCGAATGCGACAAGACTTCCTGTCAGAAAATATCCTGCTACTTTTTCAGGTTCTCCTGTATAATCCTGTATGTACTGTATGAAGAAACTCCAGGTACCCACCTGGGCGCCAACATAAAAAAACTGGGCAATTACTCCCTTAACAAAATGAGAATATTTAAACAGATCCCTGAACCGTCCTTTGGTCGCGCTTCCTTCATTTTCCTGTTCATCTGCTGATTTTGGAAATTTGGTGCGGATCAGGATAAATGCCCAGACAACCATTACTGCCCCAATGATCAGATATGGTTTGACAATGCGCATAATCTCCGATTGAAGATATGAGTCATATTCTCCGGCTGCCTTCATGGTTGCTATTTCAGGTTCAGAAAGTTCAATACCTGAGAAAATAAAAAGAGTACCTATCAGTACACCTGTAATAGCACCTAATGGATTAAAGGATTGTGAGAAATTTAATCGCTGTTCTGAAGTCCGTGGATCCCCTAAGGTAGCGATAAATGGATTGGCTCCTGTTTCAAGAAAAGCAAGTCCGCTGGCAATTACAAAAAGTGCCAGAAGAAAAAATACATATTTTCCAATAATAGCAGCCGGCCAAAATAAAAGCGTACCGAACGCATATAAAAATAACCCTATTATGAGTCCTGTCTTGTAGTTATATTTTTTCATTACAAAAGCGGCAGGCATTGCAAGCGCAAAATATCCGAAAAAGAAAAAAGTCTGAACAAAACCAGCGGC
>CAZEKO010000308.1:1161-2746 GCA_964512775.1 uncultured Bacteroides sp.
GCATTGCAAGCGCAAAATATCCGAAAAAGAAAAAAGTCTGAACAAAACCAGCGGCCAATCTTGATATTTCAAAAGATTTCATGAACTGCTTAATCAGGACGTCATTCAGGTTTACAGCAATACCCCAGAACATAAACAAAGCTGTCACCAGTATAAATGGTAAAATATTTCCTGTTGGGAAAAGACGGGGTTTTTCACCAGTGTGGTTTTGTGACATATCGTTAATTTAGTTGTTAAATTTGAGATCCAATCTTTGAAAAGAATTTTTGGTTTAAATTTTATATCACCTAATTCTGAGTGCTGAATTATCTTAAAATGCAGATTTGATTTTTTCCAGTTCTACACCGAAAATCTTAAGCGTAATCTCATTCAGGGTTCTTTCATCGCCCTGGAAATGGAATGTCTGATGTATGTGTCTCAATGATTCACCAGGCTTCAGGTTTGCGGCAGGTGAGGAACTTTCTAATTCATAGAAAGGCCCCATCTGACTTCCATCACTTAAGGGACCATCATTATATGAATTTAAGACATCTCCTTTAAAAGGTTCATCCTGGATTTCCCACATGCTATTCACATAGTCCCGGGCATCATCACGGAAAGAAAACCTTACCACAGTAAGAGTTTTACTTATAGAATCGTAACTCCCTGCCAGAGGTATCACGCGTAAGGGAGAGAGTCCTATTTTTCCCCTGGCCAATCCATCACCCCTGAATAAAATGATCCCATCCTGGATTTTTAACCGGTTGGGTGGTATTTTACCGAAATAGGTATCATTGACTATTGAGCCATAAAGTGCTTCGTCTCCCTTTTTATAGGGAATAATAATAGTAACGCCCGGCGATGGAGTGAACATGCCAAGAATCCAGATCGATGGCATTCCTGTCTCCTTATTCCAGGTTTCATCGCCGGCATTTGTCAAAACGGTTTCAGATTCAAATGCAACAAAATCAATATTATCTTTCAAAGTAATACCTAAATCATTACTGGCATCATCATTATCTAACATTCTTAAATTCCTTGATACCTTCATATCTAATTTGAATCCGGAATAATTAATAAGCTGTATGCCCCTCTCAAATCGAGCATAATTATCACCGGATTCTATCAGATTAAAGGGCTCAGTATCAATTTCCTTTGGGACAAACCAGTTTTCAAATTCAAAAGAGGAACCTTCCTCAAAGTATAAAGAGAACTGTCCCCCCTCTGGCCCAAACCATACCCTGTCTTCTCCGCCAAAAGCATTAATATGTTTCTCCAATTTTTGCGATTCAACAAGGTTGTAATTAATCCAGCCATAACTGGTCCCTTCATTTCCATTGGCAGTGCTGGTTATAACTCTGCCCTGCCATTCACTGCTGGCAATTATCATCGCCTTGCCAGAATTATCCTTAAGGACAACGGGATCTATATATTTCTGCAGAAATTTAAGATCATAGCCAAAAGTTCCTTTTTTATATTCTGTATTATCCATGATTTTGGATTTCTTGTTTTTATTACTAAACGTGGAGCACGAAAAGACAAAAATAAAGATCAGAAGGATGCTCATGATCCTGCTGAACCAAAGATTCATATTATTCATATCATT
>CAZEKO010000309.1:0-2725 GCA_964512775.1 uncultured Bacteroides sp.
AGTATTGTGATTTAATTTTGCAGCAAATTGCATAAGAATAGGGTGGAACAGGATTTTTTCAGAAGGTTTATCCTTATTAAGTAAAAAGTTTTTTAAGTCTGAGGTTTTTGACATTAAGAAATATTTTTTTTGGATTTAATATACTTCAATATTAGAAATGACCGGACATGCTTTTGATTTTTGGATCTCAAACCGTATGCTCGTAGCATTGACAGCTGGAAATCTCATAATACGCTTATAGCCAATAGTTGTTTCTGAAACTATTTTAATCCAACGGTTATCTACAAATGCTTCAACCGTAAATGCCTGTACTCTTTGTCCCAACTTTATATATTCCTGTACAATGAAATGCTTTATCTCTGTTGGTTCCTCAAAATCTATGACAATTGATGCACTGGTAACATCATCATCAGTGGTCCAGTAAGTTTCTTTCTCACTGTCATTGACGTTTGAAGCTTTATATTTTTTAGAATTAGTCCTCACATTTGATGCTTGTACTATTTTTCCAGATGCTTTTTCATCCGAAAAATCAGATTTGATTGTTTTGCCAAATTCCAATAACTTTTCTGCATCTTTCTCATGAATTAATCCGCGTGCATCGACAGGTATATTTAAAAGCAATGATGCGCTTCTGCCGACAGATTTATAATAAATATCCAGTAAATCTGATAAGGATTTTACAAGAGTATCTTCAGATTCATGGTAAAACCATCCCGGTCGGATTGAAACATCCACTTCAGCAGGAACCCAGTGGGTGCCGTCCTCATCACCCGTCCTCAGCCGTTCGGCACATGAACATCCCGGAAAATATTCATTCAGTCGCAACAGGTTCCAGTTGGTAGCATTTACCCATCCCTGTTCGTTTCCGCACCACCTGACATCCGGCCCGGCATCACTGAACATGCATGCATCAGGTTGTAATTCACGGACTATTTTTTGCGTATTTGGCCAGTCATAATATGTTTCGCGATCAATTAACCTGGTTTCATTGGCACCTCCATAATAACCTGTTCCGCCATTGGCACCATCAAACCAGACTTCAAATATTTCACCATATTCTGTCAGAAGTTCGCGCAACTGGTTCCTGTAATATGTGATATATTCAGGTTTCCCATAATCTGCATGATTCCTGTCCCATGGAGAAAGATAGATACCTATTTTTAGGCCATATTCCTTGCATGCATTGGCCAGTTCCCTGATTACATCCCCCTGACCATTTTTCCATGGTGAATTTTTAACAGAATGTTCAGTATATTTTGATGGCCAGAGGCAGAATCCGTCATGATGCTTTGCTGTAATAATTATCCCTTTCATTCCTGCATTCTTGCAGATCTGAGCCCATTGACGGCAATCCAGTTCAGTTGGATTAAATAAAGCCGGATTTTCATCACCAAAACCCCACTCTTTATTTGTGAATGTGTTCATGTTAAAGTGCACAAAGCCATAAAACTCCAATTCATGCCAGGCAAGTTGCCGTTCCGAAGGCAGAGGCCCGAAAGGAGAGGGGGGAGGAGTTTTATTACAAGCCGACAGAATAGCTACAATAGCAAGTATGATAGCAACTAAATATCGTTTCATTGACAGCTGAATTGGTTTAATTTTGTTCTCAGGTCAGATTGTAAATGACATTTCTTTTCATGAGATACTCCATAATGAATTTGAAATTTCTTTCTTCCATGCCAATATACTCCGGAGGACATATACCGGGCGATTTAAAACTGTCACTGAGGATCAGATTCGCGACAGCAGTGCAGGTATAGCCGGTTGTTCTTGCCATGGATAATGTATCTGACACCGGGTCGTATTCATCATATAGATCATAGATGTATTCCCTGTTTCTGCCATTTTCATCACCTTTGATTATAATTTTCATGACAGTAAAATCACCTTCACCCGGTTTCATTTTCCATAATGGGAACAATAATTTCGTTGTCAGGTCAATGGGCCGGATCTTTTGTCCATTAAGATCAATTTCCTGATATGAGAAAAAACCGGTTTCCCTGAGGACTTTAATATAATCTGTTGTACCTGGAAAACGCATGGTTTTTTCTATCATATTTGGAACAGGCATCGTTTTAAGAAGAGATCTGAGCCCATCTGAATTCCATGCTTCCAGCTTTCCGATCCTATCAAAATCCAGGATTTCAATATCAGAAAGCGCTTCCTTAGTGATAAGCTGGTCATTTTCAATATATCGGGCCGGCCGGATATATTCTTCAATCACATCAATGGGGCTAAAAACAGCTTTATATTGATAAGGCCATTCACGAACCAATGGAAGTCCGCCGACATAACATTTAAAACTATCAATTTTTATTTTCTTATAATAGTAACCAAGGATAATGTTACCCATCCCAGGGGCGACTCCGCAATCTACAATTGCAGTTACTCCTTTTGACCGGGCAATCTCATTGAGCTTAAAATAATCTTCCGGCATGAAGGATATATCGACAATATTTTTCCCTGTCATTATAACCGCTTCAAGAGTATTATACCCCAAATTCCCGGGTAGAGCCCCAATTACAAGGTCATATCCTGAAATGAGATTTTCAAGCCGGGTAAGATCACTCAGGTCCGTTTGAATTGTTCGTATACCGGATTTTCTCAATGTTTCAAATGCAGTCGTCTGCAGATCTGATGCAGCTGTCTCAAATTTCGATGCAAGATCTATTGCGATTGATTTACCAACCAATCCGCAACCAAGGACAATAACTTTCTTAGACAT
>CAZEKO010000310.1:0-2711 GCA_964512775.1 uncultured Bacteroides sp.
TAGGATTCCCATATTAATTCAGGATCAGTAATATATTCCTGAGGTTCTTTCTCATCGTGAATTGAGGTTGTCATAATGGGATGTCCCAGGTTACGGACAATTTCCAGGGCAATTTTATTATCGGGGATTCTTATACCTACCGTTTTCTTCTTACTCTGGAATAGCTTGGGAATGTTACTCCGGGCATGCAGGATAAAGGTGAACGGCCCTGGCACATGATATTTAATCAATCTAAATATTCTATTATCCACAACCCTTGCATAATCCGAAAGCTGGCTGAGATCAGAAAATATGAAGGAAAAATCAGCTTTACTGGTGCTGATACCTTTAAGTTTTGCAATCCTTGCTACTGCTCTGTACTGGTTTATATCACAACCAAGTGCATAAACTGAGTCAGTAGGATATACTATTATCCCGCCTTTTTGGAGGATTTCACAGGTACGTAGTATTTGCCTGTTGCTTGGATTTTCGGGATGTATTTTCAGCAACATGATTCACAAAAATAGAATTTATGCTTTAATTATCATTCTTCGTTTTCATTATTATCATCAGATAGCTCTTTTGGTGGGGGAGGTCCGTAATCCCTGTACACCAAAGCGAGGAAAAATCCGGTTAATGCTCCAAATAAATGAGACTCCCATGAGATCTTATAATCAAATGGGAATATGCCCCAGACGAGTCCACCATAAAGGAATACCACAAGCAGCGAAATAGCCAGGAGGTTGATACTGTTGCGTATTATTCCGCTGAAAAACAGAAAAGATGCAAAGCCATATATAAGACCGCTTGCTCCTATGTGGTATGATGACCGGCCACCAATCCAGACCAGAATACCGGTAATGATCCATGTTAAAAAGAACACTTTATAGGCGACCGGACTGTAAAAATAAAAGATAGCGAGACTAAGCAGAAAAACGGGGATTGAATTATCAAAAAGGTGTCTGAGATCAGCATGGATTAAAGGAGCTGTAAGAATACCAATCAGTCCTCTCCATTTCAGGGGGTATAATCCAAGATAAACAAGATCGATATCAAAGACAATCTCGGTAATTTTAATAAGCCAGATTATAATAACGAAAAACGCAGGAAATAAAAGACTCTGAAATAATTTTTTCTTTTCATTCATCTTTTATTATTTAGTACCTGGCCTGAGTTTTCTTACCATTGCGCCTGCCTGCCACATTTCAGAATTACGCATTTCAGCGAGTTCGGCTTCAAGGTCGGCTTTATAATCGATTTTACCAGTTTTTTCCAGAACGACCTTAGTTTCAGCACCTTTTTTGACACGGTCATAAAGTTCTATGAATACAGGCAGCACTGCATCTCTGAATCGTGGTTTCCAGTCCAGGGCACCGCGTTGGGCTGTAGCGCTGCAGTTTGAATACATCCAGTCCATTCCTTTTTCATCCACAAGCCTTATGAGGCTTTGTGTGAGCTCTTCGACAGTTTCATTAAAAGCTTCACTTGGACTGTGCCCATTATCACGTAATACCTTGTACTGGGCTTCCATGATGCCAGCCAACGCCCCCATCAGAACGCCACGCTCACCGGTCAGGTCGCTGTAAACTTCTTTTTCAAATGTGGTGGGGAAAAGGTATCCTGAACCAATACCGATACCCAACGCGAGAGTACGTTCTTCAGCTTTTCCGGTGAAGTCCTGGAAGATAGCATAACTGGCATTTATACCTGTACCTGCAAGAAAATTACGTCTTACACTGGTCCCGGATCCTTTGGGTGCAACCAGGATTACATCCACATAATCGGGAGGAATGACACCCGTCTGATCCTTATAAGTAATAGAAAACCCATGAGAGAAATATAATGCGTCACCTTTATTCAGGGCAGGTTTCAGTACCGGCCATACTGTGCGCTGGGCAGCATCTGATACAAGATATTGAATAATGGTAGCTTTTTTAGCTGCTTTTTCAATCGGAAAAAGAGTTTTATCCGGTACCCACCCATCTTTGATCGCCTTTTCCCAATCTTCCTTAAAAGCAGGTGATTGGCCGATAATCACATTCATTCCATTATCCTTTAAGTTAAGTGCCTGGGCTGGTCCCTGAACACCATAACCGATGATCCCGATCAGTTCATTTTTTAAAACCTCACGGGCTTTTGAAAGTGGAAACTCATCCCGGGTTACCACATTTTCACTGATTTCACCAAAT
Organism: uncultured Bacteroides sp.; assembly: GCA_964512775.1. Lineage (GTDB taxonomy): Bacteria > Bacteroidota > Bacteroidia > Bacteroidales > SM23-62 > LJUQ01. The sequence continues at coordinate 2,169 of CAZEKO010000310.1, forward strand.
TTAAGTTTTACCATATTTTTAATCTTCGTTCGTTAATGATTCTGAATATTCTTCATCCAGGGCTTTCAGAAAGAGAGTAAACTTTTCTGTTTTCCCTTTAGTAATTGCTACACGACCTGAACGCGTGAATTGCAAAACGCCATGTTTATCAAGTATTTCAAAAAGTTCCTGAGTTTCCTTTTTATGTGCTGTTTTTTCAATGACTGTATAATCCCGCGTAACTTCCAGAATACGTGCATTATGAGTTCTGACAATTTGCTCGATATCATTACTTGAAAAGAGTGCCTCTGTAGGGACTTTGTAAAGAGCAACTTCCTGGTGAATAATTTCATCACTTTTATGATAAAAAGCCTTCAGAACGTCAACAATTTTTTCGATCTGGCCAACAACTTTTGTGATCATCTGCAAAGTTGTTCTGACAACAATAGTGAATTTATAAATTCCCCTGTGGGCTGATTCAGAAACAGTTAGACTGTCGATGTTGATATGCCTCCGTGTAAAAATAATGGTTATCCTGTTAAGAAGGCCGACACTGTTTTCTGA
>CAZEKO010000311.1:0-2704 GCA_964512775.1 uncultured Bacteroides sp.
AATGAATCAAGGTAAAATACCGGTCAGGTATGCAAAGGCACTGATTTCAGGTGCAGAAGAACAGGGAGTGCTGGACCAGGTAAGGAATGATATGGATAATCTTCTGAGAATTCTTAGTAGCGTACCCGATCTGTTACAATTACTTGAAAGTCCCATTATTGGCTCGGCAAAAAAACTGGAAGTACTGAATGCCATATTTACAGGAAAAGTACAACCGTTGACACTTTCGTTTTTCAGACTGACAGTTGAAAATAACAGAGAAGATCATTTACCGGGGATGGCAAGAATGTATATTGATTTCTATAAACGCGCCAGGGGGATAAAAATTGCAACACTCAAAACTACAACTCCGATAGATAAAGAGACAAGGGATTCATTATTAAAAATGATCCGTAAAGTTTTTAATGCAGAAATAGAACTCTATGAAGGAACAGATAAGGAACTGATTGGAGGTTTTATCCTTCAGGTGGAAGACCAGCAGTTAGATGCAAGTGTAAAAGGCCAGTTGAAAAAGATGAAGAGAAAACTTATTGTTTAAGAAATATCAATTTAAATTAACATATAATGGCTGAAATCAGACCGGCAGAAGTATCAGAAATACTTAAAAAACAATTAAAGGGTCTTAAAACAGATGTGGATCTTGAAGAAGTTGGGACCGTTCTCCAGGTAGGTGACGGTATTGCCCGTATATTTGGATTATCCAACGTTCAGTCAAACGAATTGATCGAATTTGAGAATGGATCTAAAGGCATTGTCCTTAACCTTGAAGAGGATAATGTTGGTGCTGTACTTTTCGGGGCTTCGGAAGAGATCAGGGAAGGTGACCAGGTAAAACGGACCGGCAGGATTGCCTCTCTTGATGTGGGAGAAGGTATGCTGGGGCGTGTGATCAATACCATTGGTGAACCAATTGACGGGAAAGGCCTTATTAAAGGTGAAACTTTTGAAATGCCTTTGGAAAGAAAAGCTCCGGGTGTTATTTTCAGGCAGCCGGTCAACCAGCCATTGCAGACCGGCATCAAAGCAATTGATGCCATGATACCGATTGGAAGAGGCCAGCGGGAATTAATCATCGGTGACCGCCAGACCGGTAAAACTGCTATAGCAATTGATACTATAATCAATCAGAAACAGTATTATGATCAGGGGAAACCGGTTTATTGTGTTTACGTAGCTATAGGACAGAAAGGTTCAACCGTGGCAACTATAGCAAAAATCCTTGAAGAACGCGGTGCAATGAATTATACTGTGATTGTGACTGCAACTGCATCGGATCCTGCTGCTCTGCAATTTTATGCGCCTTTTGCCGGTTGTGCAATAGGAGAGTATTTCAGAGACACGGGCAGGGATGCATTGATCATATATGATGACCTTTCCAAGCAAGCAGTATCATATCGAGAAGTATCGCTATTATTAAGGAGGCCACCCGGTCGTGAAGCTTATCCGGGTGATATTTTCTATTTACATTCCCGTTTGCTGGAAAGGGCTGCAAAAATAATTGAATCCAATGAAATTGCAGTACAGATGAACGATCTTCCGGAATCATTAAAACCTGTTATAAAAGGAGGAGGTTCGCTTACGGCATTACCTATTATTGAGACCCAGGCAGGTGATGTTTCTGCATATATACCTACAAATGTCATTTCAATTACTGATGGACAGATATTCCTTGAATCAAACCTGTTTAATGCTGGTGTCAGGCCTGCTATTAATGTTGGAATTTCTGTTTCGAGGGTTGGAGGGAAAGCACAGATTAAGGCTATGAAACAGGTCGCCGGAACATTGAAGCTTGATCAGGCTCAGTACAGGGAACTGGAAGCATTTGCAAAATTCGGTTCTGATCTTGATAAAGCCACTTTAGCTGTCCTTGATAAAGGAGCAAAAAATGTGGAAATATTAAAGCAGGGTCAGTATTCTCCGGTTTCGGTAGAACGGCAGATAGCAATAATTTTCTGTGGTACCAAGGGTTTGCTGGCCAATGTTCCTGTGAAAAAAGTCAAAGCTTTTGAACAGGAATACCTTGATTATCTTGAGTTAAAACAAAAAGACCTGATGAAAACTATCGCAAAAGGTGTTTTGACTGAAAATGAAATGGAAATCCTCAGTAAGACAGCAGAGGAAATTGCTGCCAGGTTTGAAAAATAAGTTATATGGCAGGACTGAAAGAAATAAGGATTAGAATTGCATCAGTAACATCCACAAGGCAGATAACAAATGCGATGAAAATGGTATCGGCTTCAAAACTTCGCCGGGCTCAGGATGCCATACTTCAGATGAGGCCATATGCAGGTAAACTGCAGGAAATTCTAACTCATGTCAGTGATGCTCTTTCTAACGATGAAGGTAATGTCTATATAAGGGAAAAAGATCCTGAACGGGTACTATTAATTGTAATCACATCTAACCGCGGATTATGCGGGGCATTCAATTCTAATGTTTTAAGGAGAACCCTGCAGTTGATGCATGAAGACTACAAAGAACTTTCGCAAACAGGTAACCTTCATCTATTTACAATCGGGAAAAAAGGATCAGATTACCTTGCCAGGAAAAATTATAATGTAACAGATGTACGGAACGACCTTTTTGATGGACTGAGTTTCAAATCTGCCGCAGCAGTTGCTGAGGAATTAATTGATAAATTTGTTACAAATAAATACGATAAAATTGTCCTTGTTTATAACCAGTTCAAAAATGCTGCTGTACA
>CAZEKO010000312.1:0-2691 GCA_964512775.1 uncultured Bacteroides sp.
GATGAAGATGTCGTATTCGTATCCCGGGATGAGGCTGGGCATATTTTCTTTGATTACTTCCCAATTACCTTAACTATCTGATTATATAGCTCCGGGATTTTATTCTTCAATACGTCCCAGACAATTGAATAGTTTACGCCCATGTAGTCATGAATTAGCCTGTCCCGCATTCCAGACATGTTTTTCCAATTAATGTCTTTCCATTTAGCTTTGAAATCTCCAGGGATTTTTTTGGATGCTTCTCCTATTATTTCCAGGCTTCTGACAACGGCTCTCTTTAATATTTCATTATCTGTCAGATCATTTTTCGAAAAATCATCACCGGCAACGGATAAAAGAAAAGAACATTCGTCGCGAATATGTTTCAAGTATTCCAGAGGGTCTTTAGACATACAATACTTCATTTAAAATCCCGGGGCCAATATACGGACTCAGGCCGTTTTTTGTCACAATTTCAATCTTCCTGTTCCTGAAGAGATTCTCAATCAGATCGCAGACTGCCATATAATTATCAAAGTTCTCCTTGTCCGGATCAAAATCGATCAGAATATCTATATCACTATGGTCTGATTGTTCATTCCGTGCAAATGATCCAAATAATCCAATATCCCGTATACCAAATTTGAACAGATCCGGTTTATGTGTTTTAATTGTTGATAATATGTAATCCCGCTCAGTCATCCGTAAACTTTTGATATCAAAATTAATAAACTTTTAATTTCTCGCCCTCCCCCGTTCTCCCTTTCTCCCCTTTCATTATCCTCCGAAGCTTTAGCGGAGCAGGACTTCCTCACAGCTCCCCCTGCTCCTCAAGCCATTTCCTCACCCGTTCATGCTCTGCCAGGTATTTGGATTCAAGGCTGTTAACTATTTCCCTGAATTGAGGTTCATCTTTTATGCTGTCAAATAAGGGATCATTTTTTATTAAAGTCAGCCACCACAATGGAAAAACTTTAATTTTCTTTAATTCTTCGAGATTTTTATATGCTTTGTCCTTTTCTCCCATGAAGGCGTAAATACCGGCAAGATCGTAATAAGCACCCAAGGACATGGAAGCATAAGCACGCCTCAACTTGATGGATTCTTCTCCTACTCTTTTCCCCTCTTCAAGATAATATTTTGCTTTATCCTTGTGCCCAGTTTTCCAATATACAAATCCTATCCTGTGATAGAGCGCTTCATTAATAGTACCCGATGCTTTTACCCACTCAAAATATTTTTCAAAATACTTCAGAGATTCCTTGTACCGTCCAAGATGCATGTATGTACTTCCCAGGTCACTTTGATTGTTTATATCGGCTGTATCAATTAAAAGAACCCTATTGTAATGTTCTGCAGCTTTATTAAAATTAGTAGCACACCACTCAACACCTCCTAAACCACTAAAATATAATAATGAATCATTATCCAGTTTAAAAGCCTCCTGATAACAATATACGGCTTTATCAGCAAATCCTGCATTATCATACGTATCTCCTAGCCTTCGCAGCAAATCAGGTCGTTCTTTGCCCTGATTAAGGTTTATTGCTTTAGCATAGTATTCTATTGCCTTAACAAAATCAGTATTACTGTAATCATCGAGATATACGAATCCTGCCTTATCTGCATACGCCTCCCAGTAATTTGGATTGTATTTTATTGCTTTGTCAAATTCTTCTTTAGCTTGTTCCGATTTGCCAGTTATATAGAAATATAGTGCTCTTGCATAATAAGCTTCAGCTATCTTATCATCATAATAAAGCGCCTTCTTTGCCAGAATTGGTATGGAATCAAAGTAATTTTGACTTAAATAGTCATTTATAGTTCCTGCATCTTTACTTGCTACAGCTAATCCTGAATACGCCAGGGCGAAAGTGGAATCGTATTCCAGTGCTTTTTTAAATAATTCTATTGTTCTTTTGAGAGCGTCTCTGTTCGTATTATTAAAATAGAAATTTATGTATTCTTCTTTCCCCCTCTGATAGAAATCATAAGCTGTAAGATTTGTGGTGGGTATTTTATCTATAAGTACCTTTTCCTCAGGTGTTACGGCAGCTTTTAATTCCCTGGCAATGGACTGGGCTACTTCGCTCTGAACAGAAAAAACACTTTTCCATAGCCGGTCATAATTATTTGCCCATACATGACCTTCCTTTCCTGTTTTAATTAACTGGACAATCAATCTCACACTATCTCCAAACTTTTGAAAACTTCCTTCAAGCAAATAACTGACCTCAAGTTCTTTTCCTATGGCTGTTAAAGTTTTGGTCGGATTGCGATATTGTTCAGTTGAGGTTCTCCCCATTACCCGTAAATCCTTGATTTTTGACAGATGAAGCGTTATTGCATCCATCATTCCATCTGCAAGATATTGTTTATCAGGTTCATCACTCAGCAGATTAAAGGGCAATACAGCAATAGATTTTTCAATTTCCTCTGACGATTTAAACAGTTTTGGGACAAAGAGAAAACCAAGGATTATTAAAGCCAATACTGTAATTGATCCTGCAATAACCTTTGTCTTGCTGGTTTTTCCTGATGCAGATGCTGTTTTGAAGGCTCCTTTCTGTACTACTTCATGTGGTGTACTGTACTGCTTAATAGCAGTTATAATCTCTTTTATAGCGTTTGCTACCTTATTTATCTGATTCCTGTAGAAGGTTTTATTGAGATTATTATCAGGATGATCTTCATTAGCCATGAGGGGACGGT
>CAZEKO010000313.1:0-2686 GCA_964512775.1 uncultured Bacteroides sp.
TAGGATATCCGGGCCCAACCTTTAAAACGTATCCGCTATGTATTTTTTCTTTTTCCGTCACTCCCGGAGGAAGATACAGACCTGTTTTGGTCTTCTCCTGTGGTGATTTTGGCTTGATCAGAACGCGGTCACCAATAACAATTAACTTATCAAGATTCGATTCTTCAATAACAAGTGACATCGAAATAAAATTTCGGGTGAAGATACTAAAATCCTTGATTTAAGATTTTAATGCCTGCTTGAGATCTTCAATAAGATCAGCCGGATCTTCAATACCAACCGACAACCTTAGCAAATTATTTCTGATTCCTTCTCTTTCCCTCTCTTCCATAGTTAGATGCCTGTGGGAGGTGAGGACGGATGAGCAGATAATAGTATCCACACCTCCAAGGCTTACAGATGGCCTTATAAGTTTTAGTTTCTTTTGAAAAAGCACAGGATCTGCATTCCGAAGTTCAAAGGAAAGCATGCCTCCAAAACCTGACATTTGCCTTGCAGCTATATTATAACCCGGATGACTGGTCAGGCCTGGATAATAAACCCGTTCTATTTCCGGATTGCCGGATAAGAATTCTGCAATTTTCTGAGCATTTTCATTCTGGCATTTTACCCTGATAGCAAGGGTTTTAATGCTTCTTTCCAGGAGATAACATGTCGTTGCATTCAGACTGCCTCCAAGGGTGAATGCTGTCTTTCGGATCTTTTGGATGTATTCTTCTGAAGATACTGCAGCACCGGCACATATATCATGATGTCCTCCCAGGTATTTTGTTGCACTGTGCAGTACGATGTCGATGCCAAAGTCAATCGGATTTTGATTAACCGGTGAAGCAAAAGTATTATCGATCACAGAGACCAGTTGCCTGGCTTTTACCAGACTGGCAATACCTTGTATATCAGTGATGGCAAGCAGTGGATTTGACGGGGTTTCAATAAAAATAAGCTTTGTTTCAGGCTGGATTAATTTTTCAAAAGATGAGATATTATTATCAGGTGTGATATCATAATGAATACCAAATTTTTCAATATCCCTGGTGACCATGTTAAAGGTGCCGCCATATAAGCCTTTCTGAAAGATGGCATGATCGCCGTTGTGAAGAAATGTGAATAGTGTTGTACTTATAGCAGCCATGCCCGAGCTGAAAACAAGTCCGGCCTCTCCATGCTCCAGCAGACTGATTTTCCTGCCCAGTGCATCCGCGTTAGGAATATTGAAATACCTGGGGTATATAACATCATCGACATCCAGATAGGCAAATGATGTAGATGTGTGAATGGGAGTGTTCACTCCTTTGATATTTTCATCAACCATTGTGCCGGCATGAACGCAAGCCGTATAAACAGATAATTTTGACATAATCTTTCGTTATTTAAAATTGTAGCCTCCGACTGTCAGTCGTAGGTTGACTTAAAACTTCTCATAGATCCATCCCGGAAATATTTTTAACAAAATAGCATACAAACGCCACCTCTTTGTGACATAAGCTTTCCTTTTTTTAAGACGGATTGCCCTGTAGATTTGAAGTGCGGCCTTCTCTGGAGATGCTACCCAGAACAGCCTGTCTCCTTTAGCCATGTCAGTTGCTACAAAACCGGGTTTTATATCGGTCACGAAAATTGGCATTTTTAATGATTTTGCCTTCTGTCGCAATCCTTCAAGGTAATTTGACTGGTAAGCTTTGGATGCATTGTATGCGGGAGCACTCTTATTTCCCCGAAGGCCGCCAAGGGAGGTTATGCCGACAAGATGACCACCTTTATGATCACGGAAATAACGGAACGCAAAGGTTACCAGGTCTGTAAATGCAGTAATATTTGTATCAATGGTTTGAAACTCAGGTTCAGCGTCAAGTTCAGGATTGATATACCCTATACCCGAACTTATGACGAAAAGATCCAGACCTCCAAGTTCCTTAATCAGTTCACGAAGGCTCTTAGCCGTTTTTGAAAGATCGCGGATATCAAAAGCCTTGTAAATATATTGTCCGGGATTCTCTTTTTGAAGTTCCATGAGAAGATTCTCCCTGCGGCCAGTTATCCCAACTATATAGTTATTTTTTGTAAGTATCCTGGCAAGTTCCCTGCCAATCCCTGAAGAGGCGCCTATTATAATTGCCTTCTTATATTCTGGCAAATCCTGGTGAAAGAGGTCTTTTTCCATAGTCTGAGTTTCATTAAATTTACAAATTATTTTACAAAAGGATATCTTTATGTGTGTAATATTAAAATAGAAGAAAATGAGTTCAAACAGAAAAATTATCCGGACCCGTATTGAAGGATTTGAAATACATCATGCTGAAAAAAAGGATGTTGCACTGATCCGTTCACTGATAAGAGAACTGGCAGAATATGAAAAAATGCTTGATGAAATGGTAGCAACGGAAGAATTACTGGAAAAACATCTGTTTGGCAAAAAAAGATTTGTTGAAGTTGTACTGGGATATTACAATGGTGTACCGGTTGGTTTCGCCCTGTTCTTTCATAATTTTTCGACATTTGTGGGTAAACACGGATTATATCTTGAAGATCTCTATATCAAACCGGAATATCGCGGCAAAGGCTTCGGAAAATCATTACTGGCATACCTCGCAAAACTTGCCGTTGAAAGGGATTGCGGCAGGTACGAATGGGCAGTACTGAACTGGAACGAACCCTCTCTTAAATTCTATAAAATGCTCGGCGCGAA
>CAZEKO010000314.1:0-2679 GCA_964512775.1 uncultured Bacteroides sp.
GAACACATACCATTACAGATATGTATACTTTCGAACTGAAAGGTGAAGGGGAATTGAGTGGTGTCGCTGTTTTAGTAAAAAAGGATGGATCTGGCGTGGACCGGACAAAATTTACCGGGAAAAAGTTGCCCGACCTTCCTCCTCGACCGGATGTCACTAAAATTAAATATGATAAGCCAGTTGAATTATTCAATGGTAGAAACCTTTCCGGATGGGAGTTGCTGGAAAAGAACAGGCAAAGTGGATGGGAAGCCTCAAATGGGATTCTTGTCAATAATCCAGTCCAGAAAGAGGGAGAACCCCATATTGATTATGGAAATCTGAGGACTAAAAAGGAATTTGAGGATTTTAACCTGAAAATCCAGGTGAATGTCCCGGCGGGAAGCAATAGCGGGATTTATTTGAGAGGTATCTATGAAATACAGGTCTTTGATAGTTATGGTAAACCACTTGATCCTCATAATATGGGTGCTGTTTATAGCAGGATTGCTCCATCGGTGGCAGCTGAGAGACCGGCTGGAGAGTGGCAGGAGTTCGATATTACGTTATATAAACGACATATTACAGTGATCCTGAATGGTGTGAAAATTATTGACAATCAGCCTCTTTTAGGGGTCACAGGGGGTGCAATATCAGCAGATGAATTCAGCCCTGGTCCGATTTATTTGCAGGGAGATCATGGAACTATAATGTACAGGGATATAGTTTTAACTCCAATTATTGAATAAATGAAAAAAATTGCTATGCTAGGTACCGGATTAATAGGTACCTTTTATACAATGTCTTTGCATGGGTTAAGGAACCGTGACAGAGTTATTCATGTATATTCCCGTTCAGCTGAGCGGGCTAAGAAATTTGCTGAGGACTTTAAAATTCCCAGATGGACAACTGATGTAAGGACTGCCATTACTGATCCGGAGGTAGATGTTGTGGTAGTCGGACTTCCCAACAATATTCATAAGGATGTCATTTTTGCTGCGGCTGATGCCGGGAAGGCCATACTTTGCACCAAACCTCTTGCCCGGAACGCTGAAGAAGCATGGGAAATTCTCAGGAAGGTGGAAGAAACAGGAGTATTTCATGGATATCTTGAAGACCTGGTATATACTCCAAAACATCTCAAAGGACGTGCCTCTGTTCAAAAAGGTGCTATTGGTAAAGTTATGTGGGTTCGGTCAAGGGAGGCTCATCCGGGACCTCACAGCGACTGGTTCTGGAAACCTGAATTATCCGGAGGAGGAGTGTTGCTGGATATGGGATGCCATTGCATTGAAATAGGCCGGAATTTTATCGGGAAAGATATCAGGCCAGTCGAAGTTGTCTGCTGGGCGGATACGCAGGTCCACCCGATTGAATCAGAAGATCATGCTATCGGACTGGTAAAATACGCCAATGGAGCAATAGGACAATTTGAAACAAGCTGGTCATTCAGGGGGGGTATGGAGCTTAAAGATGAAGTATCAGGGACAGACGGATCGATCAAAATGGATAATTTTTTACGGACTGGTTTTGAAATGTTTTCTGCTCCGGGGAAAAGTGGCTATATAGCTGAAAAAGTAGAAACACAAACCGGATGGATTTTCCCGGTTGGAGATGAAGTGCATGAGCTGGGATATAATTTTATGTTTGCAGATATGCTGGATGCCCTGGAAAAAGGAACCAAACCTGGGGAGGATTTTTATGACGGATATGTTGTTAATGAAATTATGGATGCATGTTACCGTTCAGTCAAATCAAAAAAATGGGAACCCGTCAATCTGAAAGATTGGAGGGGCAAAGAAAAGGTTGAACCACTTACCGCATTCCGGGAATATGATAAAAAATACTGGCTTGTGAAGGAAGAACTGCTTACTGATAAACGAAAGAAAGTCATACTGAAAGATAAGAAAACAGGGGATATAATTCAGAAGGAAATATAATATAGTTTGAAAACTGTAAAATGATCATCCTGATAAACTAATGGGTAATCAAGAGCTCCTTTAAAAGACTTTCTATCAATAATTAAATACCTGGCACCACTTTCAGTTAAAGATTGCATTTTCTTATCATCTGATACTGTCTCATCATCAACAGACCATCCCTTCCTGTGTGCAAGATAAAGCAGTTGGGGACTCCCTTTGTCATTAATAATGACAAGGTCATTCCTGTTGCTGATTGAATCGGCAATTTGTTCAAGATCAATCTTGTATGATTGGTATTTACGAATAAAAAAGTCATGTTGCTGATTCATAATCCCTTCAATAGCAATAGCCAGTAAAAGTAAAATGTAAAACTTGACGGGGATACGGGTCACTGTATAACCTGCAATGACCGCCATTAAAGGAGTAAAAGGGATGATATAATAACTATGAGATGAGAAAAAATTACCGAATTTCATCATTACTACTAAAAAAACTGAGAAATATAAAAAGAATGCTATTACTAGGTATTTCTTTTTATCTCTGATTACTAAATATATACCGACCAGAAAACATGCAAATGCTATAAATGAGTGAAACGAACTGAAATAGAATTTTTCCAGTGTATCCGGCCAGTACCTTATCAGTTCTAAAAAGCCCTCAGGAATGGATTTTGGATAGTATAGCTGATTATGGTAATTCTCTACCAGCCTTGGAACCCAGTAGAGATACCATGCTGCAGTAAACGAAGTTATTATGAAAATTCCCAAAAGTAATCCTT
>CAZEKO010000315.1:0-2676 GCA_964512775.1 uncultured Bacteroides sp.
TTATTGAAAAGCGGAACAATCAGTGTTGAATAAAACATTGTCATGAATATTGAGAAAAGACTGACAAAAATCCATGCAATCAGCCAGAAATAATCAGTTGTTTGCTGGTAAAACCAAATCACTGCCGCCAGAATCCCCCCTCCTATTATTCCCCCCAGGAGCCATCCTTTTATTTTATCAAGAATGAAAGTCCGCAATGTTGTTTTATTGAAGCCGAACTTTTCTTCAATAACAAACACATCATATACAGAAAATGGAGTATTTATGAGGTCCGAAGCAAGCATTATTATACCAAAAAAAATGAGGGCAAGTAATATAGGGTGTGATGTAAAGTTACGGGCAATATTATCAACAAATGCAAAGCCTTTGAAGAAAAACATGGCCAGAATAACCAGTACACTAAAGGTCGCTGTAATGATAGAAAACCTGTAATTAACTTTTTTATATTTCTGCGACTTTTTGTACTGTTCATTATCATAAACATCCTTTACTTCTTCCGGAAGTTGATCATTATAACGTTTGGCATTCAGGTATTCCAGAAAACGGCCTAATGCGTAATTAAATATTACGATTCCGATTATTATGTAGAAAAGTGTCTGTGGTTTCATTTGAGAGGGATTTGTCGTTCTAATTTAAGTTTATTAAGTTTCCTCTTTTCCAATATTTCTATATAGGTTTTTGTATATTTTTCCTGTATAAGGTCATATGATCTTGTTGCCCAGTCTATTGCAGGGATCAACAAGTCTTTCTTTTCAGAGTACAATGCAAGATTGAATGCTGCCTTCGCGGCAATTTCAGGATCAGCTGAACCGGCTTCCTGTTTCCATAAACCTGCTGCTTCTTCCCATTTCCCATTGTAAGCGAATTCACCAGCTTTTCTGATATTTTTATTTCCTGTGATAAAATAGAACCTTCTTACCTGGGACCATGATGGACTTACCCTCATTCCGAAATCATACCCTCTCTGATAGGCATATTCCCGGTATGCATCAACCACCTCAGGTAATTCATTAATAGCTCCTTCGGAGTCTCCATAGACGGTCCATTCCGTAGTATCTGTCGTAATAAATTCATCAATTAATATTCCGTATATTCCATCATAGATACGCCATTGCATTGTTCCTTCAACAATATAATCAAATTTGTATTCTATGAAATAATAGTCAGGTTCCAACCAAATGTCATTCGATTGATCCCATACTGTAAGTGAATCTGATACTCTATATCCCTCCAGAGAAATAATGGCATCCGTATATAGGGAGTCTGTAATGTATTGTAAATTTTCAACTGATAATGGATCAGGAAACCTGGAAGAGTCACTCCTGCGAAATTGAAAGGCAATTGGATCTTCAAGATTGAATAAAGGGGATGAGTTTAAGGCATCAAATAAGCCAAGAAAAAATTTATTATTGATAATGGTATCAAGAATGTACAGATCCTCTGGTGGTCTGGCCATAGTATCTTTCGGATTCCGGGCCAGCCAGGGTGTATAACTTCTGTTAACAAATGCTACACTCTGGATATGTTCAGGGATAGTGACTTCAGCGGGGACAAGCACTTCAATTGAAATTTCCCTTACTGTATTGCAGGACAACAGGGACATGAGAATAATAGCAATAATCCCACATGCACTAATTCTTCTTATTGGTTTATTGTGATTCAATTCATTCGGTATTTTCTCTCTTTCCCCATGCCCCATGCTCTTAGCTCTATGCCCTATGCTCTATGCCCTTAGGTCTGCATCCCACCGCAAACATGAATTACCTGCCCGGTTATATATGACGAAAGATCTGATGCAAGGAATAAAGCAGCTTTCGCAACATCTTCAGGAGTTCCGCCTCTTTTCAATGGAATGGTTTTTATCCAGTTTTCCTTGACATCTTCAGGAAGTTTATTGGTCATATCAGTCATAATAAATCCAGGAGCCAAAGCATTACAGCGAATATTCCTTGAACCGAGCTCTTTTGCCATTGATTTTGTAAATCCAATTATACCTGCTTTTGATGCTGCATAGTTTGCCTGTCCTGCATTTCCTGCCACACCCACAACAGAACTGATATTAATTATTGAACCTGCTTTCTGTTTCAGCATTGTCATCTGAACGGCTTTGGTAAAATTGAAAACTGATCCCAGGTTTATCCGGATGACAGTATCCCATTGTTCCTGTGTCATACGCATCAGAAGTGTATCCTTTGTAATTCCCGCATTATTTACCAGAATATCAATTGTGCTGAATTCTCCAATGATTTTTTTAACTACCTCCTCTGCCTGCTCAAATTTGCTGGCATCTGACGGGTACATTTTACCCTTGACACCGAGTTTTTTTATTTCCTCCTCAAGAGATTTTGAATTATCGTCATATGCAAGGTCAGTAAATGCAATATTTGCTCCCTCCCTGGCAAAAGTGAGTGCTATAGCCCTGCCGATGCCACGATTGGCACCTGTAATCAATGCTGTTTTTCCTTCAAGAAGTTTCATAAATTATTTTATTACTGATATTATTATTTCATCATAAAATGTCAAAATAATGAAATATTTTATAAATTGACTAAATATTATCTTTCCAAACTATTTTTATTATAAGATATGGTCAAACTAATCATTCTCATTGTTTTCTATTTGACCTTTCCTCTTGTAATAATCCAGATGTGTAAAAAATGGTCGATTTGTAAAAAG
>CAZEKO010000316.1:0-2676 GCA_964512775.1 uncultured Bacteroides sp.
TTAATCAATTCTTCCAGTGTCGAAGCTGATCCCGAATTGATCCATAAATCCGCCTGTCCTGCCTTATTATAGACTGCTTCAATATCAAGAGGCAGAGCTTCACCTGAGGTATCATCATCCCATATATACCTGCCTCCTGCATCCCTGATTAAGACAGCTGCGAAAGATCTGCCCCCTGGCACCCACCATGTATTTTTCCATGGTAATCCCGAAAGAACGGCAGGTTTGTCAGTGACGTCAGCCACCATATTTTTAAGCTGAACATAAGCCTCTTCCTGTACCCTGAAAAAATCCATTCCTTTGTCAAGCTTATCATAAAAACATGACATGAACTTAATCCATTCTGTCCTTGCAAGTGGACTATTTTCAAGGTATTCCGCATTCAATACAACCGGGATACCGAGAGATTCAAACCTGCTTATTATTGCCGTAACATCACCAGTCACTCCGTACATGAATATTACATCCGGCTTAATATTCAGAATCATTTCATAATTCATTGATTGCTCGTAACCTATATCCGGAATTTCACCTCTCTCAATCCGTGATCTTACAATGGAATCACTTATATATTGTTTTCCTGAAACACCGGCGATCGATTCTGTTTCTTCCAGCGCCCTGATCATAGCTACATGGGTTGTTGACGTGCAAATAACACGGCGAACCGGAACAGGAACCGCAACATCATATGACACAGACTGAGGCTTCGAAGCCCCCCGTGGATATAGTAAGTATGTGATACTTTTCCCCTTGAGATTCTGCCATGGATTATATACGTGAATCAATTTGTATTCTCCAAAATTATCAATACTGAAGCCTCCGGCATAATTGATATCAATATGGATGTCATTACTATTTATTTGTACTTCTTTCAGAATTACAGATCTTTTACATGCATAAAAAACAGTAAAAACCGAAAACAATATACCGGTCACCATCACTGCATTTCTGAAAAGAGGTAAATTCATCTATTATTTTATCTATTGCAGAAGGTCAGATTAATCAGGCAGATGAACAATCCTGGCTGTATAAATCCGGTCGGGAAACATCAGCCTGATAAAATAAATTCCGGCAGGGAATTCAGGTAATGCAAATCTGAAAATATTGTCCTTTTTAATCTTACCGGACTGGATTATTTCTCCACCGGCATTACATATATAAAACATCCCATCCTTAGTTGAGTTTCTGTCCAGCTGGATATAATAATCTCCTGTGCCGGGATTGGGAAACACTTTCAGGGTTTCTGTCTCTGAAGGATCCACATAGGTATCATAATCCAATCCGTTAATTGAATAAGCACCACTGTTCAATGGATCCAACCAGAAATGAAGATTTTTCGCAGGTTCATCATAATAATTCCAGGAGTAATCAAATTTTGTGAAATAATCATTGATAGATGAAACGCATGTGGCTTCTCCTCCGGTAAGCAATCCAACTAACCTTTTATCCTGATCAAAAAGCGGGCATCCTGATGATCCAGCCTCGGTTGTTGCCAGATCCCATTTCAATATTCTCCAGTGGGAATAGAGTACATATTCCGGGTAATATTTAACAACGTGATAGCCGGTTTGAGGAGAATTAAAGTCGAAAGAAATTTTTTTGACATCACCTTGTGGATGATGTATGGTAACAGTTTTATTTGCCGGCAATAAAGTTCTGTTCCATCCGGCATAATAAACCATGAAACTATCCGGAGGCCGGACATTTAGTTTGACAAGGGTAAAATCCAGGCTATCCCTGTTTAGTAACTCCCCGAGAGTATCTCCGGTTGAAATAAGGTTCGATCCAGAAATCTGATGAGTTGTTGGTCCATCCGGGCCATCACATGTTGGACTTTCATAATTAAAATAGAAAATTGATTTATTTGCTTCACCCTGGCTTCCTATACAATGAGCAGCAGTAAGAACGTAGGGTTCCCTGCTTGAATTTGCAGTATTTATGAGTGTCCCTGTACAAAACTTATTCCCGTTAATAACTATCCTGCATACAGATCTTTTTAAATCCTGCCAATCTGCCCCCTCCTTGCAATTTATATCAATATTACATGTATCGGCCATGTTAAACCTATCAGGGTCCTCAGCAAATAACGGAAGATAAGCTAATGCTGCCTCCCCCACAATCAATTCACCATAATCCGTTTGTTTACCAGGTATTTCCAGCTGGATATAAATACATTTACCCGGTATATGTGTAACAGGAAGTATGTCAGAGGTATTATTGTTTAATCTCGTAAATGCACCGACTACACAACTTCGGGTCTCATTAAAAACAAATAACCGGGCTTCACCCTTAAGCTGAAATTTACTTAAAATCAATCCTATTGAATATGATTCGTCTGAACGTATTCCGAGGAGCCATATTTTATTACCACCCTGATCATCGATCCACTTTCCGGATGATTGTGGATTAGCTTTTATACTATAGTTATTTGCGAAATAAAGGTGTTTTAATTTTGATGGTTCAGTAATCCCGGGGTTCACAATTGACTGCACCGATGAAAGAGATGGAATATCAATAACCGGGACAGTCTGCATAATCGAGGCTTTGATCTCGACAGGTTTTCCGCCCTGCGATAATTGTCCTGATAAATGAAATGCTGGTCCGTAAAGGAATAATAAAAATAACAATATACTGAAAAGACGCTTTTTCATTCTCAATTCTTTGCCTGAGCCAGAA
>CAZEKO010000317.1:0-2675 GCA_964512775.1 uncultured Bacteroides sp.
AATTTACTCCACTACATTCTCTTCTAATAGGGCGGGAGGTATTTTGATGCCCAGGGTACGCAGGATCAGGTTATTCTCGTCGATGATCTCGGTTCTCATGACCACGCGCTTTTTAAAGGCGTTGATAGTTACAGCTCTAATCTTATCCAGATGATCAAAAATCTCATCGGTGGATATGTTTAGCTTTTCCTGGCGGTTGATTTTATATTCGATGGCTCTGAGCATATAGAGGCTTAAGAAGCAGATCATGATATGCCCCTGGATCCTTTTCTCGGTCCAGTGGTATACCGGACGAAGGTCCAGGGTGGATTTCAATACCCGGAAGCTGTTCTCAATCTGCCACAACATCTGATAAGTCAATACAATCTGTTTGTTACTCATGGTCTCATTGTTGGTGTAAAAGCCAAAGAAGCCATCCCACTTTGTATGTTCCTCCACTTTCTGTGTATCAATTTCCATTCGTGATTCACCTTGCATTTTCAGGTATCTGTTGTAGGCTGATTTGGTAACAGATTTGGGCTTATTGCTTTTATCCAGTTTCATTTGCAACCTTTCAAGCAGAAGCTCCCGTTGTGTCCTGTCCCTTTCTGCACGCTTGGTACTATAACCCAGCACAAGCCGCTGACCTTCCACAATGATTTGATGAGCTGATATTATATCATCAATGCGTGTATAGTTCTCCCGGTTTAAAATCTCCTCATGGTATTCTGCAGAGAGTTTGCTTATCTTGGCTGCAATGATATATTCATACCCGGCAGAAGACACTTCCTGCATCACGTCATTCCCAACAAGACCTTTATCTCCTACAAAAATTATCTTTTCAAGCAGAAAATCTTTCTTCAATTTGTTTAGTATCGTCACCACCGTCTTACCCTCATAGGTATTGCCCGGGAACAGATGGTAACTGATCGGCAGCCCGTCCTGGTTAATCACAAGGCCAATGACCACCTGCACGCAATCGGTTTTGTTGTCCTTACTGTAGCCAAATCTTTTCAACGCATCGGCCTGCTGGCTCTCAAAATAAATCGTTGTCAGATCATAGAATACAATACTTACCGGTGATTTAAACAAACTGCGTGTCTTCTCAAAAAATGATTTCTCCAGCATGTCCTGGTGGTCTGCAATAATATCCAAACTGCGAAACAAATATTGCAGCTCTAACTGATCCCAATCTTCTCCATAGACTTTCTCTTTCCAGTTGAAAGCGGCAGATTTGCTTAAAGGATCTATAAGACGGTTGCTGATCATCAGCTTTACAGCCTGCTCCAGGGAGAATTCGATTTTGTACTGCTGCTGTATGCCTTCGAGCAATGGTTGCATTTGTAATTGCTTCCAGAGATAATTGACAACCAACATGGGGCCATATATAAGGGCATCCTTGAGGCTTTCTTCCGATTTACTTACAAGAAGGTACTGCTTTGATAAAGCAGCAAATTTTTCAATCAGGTTTTCAATGCTCCCCTTAGCCAGGAGGTCTTCCTCCCTGCCCAGGGTACAAAGTACACGGTGCCTTGTTCTGTCTTTTTCACGGTAGCTTTCAACTATCTGGAGATAATAGATGGGGTTGTTTTTACTACCGCCTAAGGTACGTTTGATAAACATACGGTTATTTTTATACTAATTTACCACATATTTCTTATACGTACATTATTATTGAAAGCCTTTTTATTAACATCTGATTGTTAATAAATGCCACTACATTTTTATGAAATTTTCAGAAGAAAAATTACAAGTGCCTGATGGATAGCATTTTATGATTTTGGCAAATCGAAAAAAAGCCCGCAACTGTCAAACTCAGGAAAAAACTTCGATTCTACTTCCCTTCATTGAAGTAAATTTGAATAAAAAATAGGAATTATTTTTTACATGATGAGGAATCTATTATTTGGAATTATTTTTTTTAACTACTTTCAATTAAGTTATTTTTTAAGTGTTCTAATTATTTTATCATACCTTGATGGAGATAGTGAATTCTGAAGCCAACTGTAAATAGCTTTCTTTTTCATTCTACGAGATACTAACTGCAACCAAAAGACACGCCAGATTGTTTTAAATGGGTGATTAGTTGAACAATATAGATCAAGTTTTAATTCATTTTGTTGATAAGAAATTAATTCTGCTATATAATTCTTACCTTTTGATTCATCAATTAGATTTTTGTTAACTGCCGTATTTAAGTCTTTAATCCAATTATTTGTCCGTATCAATCTATCATATTTCATTTTCTTATTGAAAATTCTAAATTCTTTATAAGCTATCCCTTTCCCAACATTCCAAATATTGTTTTCATGCTGTCTGTACAAAACTAATGGCTCGTCAATATACATGATTCTACCTAAAATTAGACTTCTAAAAGGTATAGCTTCATCTTCATGCAGTAAATTGTCATCAATTTTACCAAATTGTATAAAAACTTGTTTTGAAAAAGCATGTGAACATCCATATAACCATATTGCTCTTCTTTCAATAGCTTCATCCAGAGTTTTTGCATGATGACCGGTCCCTGAATCATTCCATTTTCCATGCTGAATGCCAAATTCATCTATTTTAATTAAATTAGAATATATGGAATATGCTTCCCTTTTATTTTTAATCCATTCAATGTAAATCATTTCTGTTCTTTGCGGAAAAGAAATATCATCGCCAGAAGAAGCAATAATTAATTCCCCTGATGC
>CAZEKO010000318.1:0-2656 GCA_964512775.1 uncultured Bacteroides sp.
ACGAAAGTGGCCCGTCAGGGAAGGATCCTGATATCCGAACCTTTCCTGAACGATACCTATTTCCGCAGGTCGGTAGTTCTATTGACCGAGCATTCGGAGGAGGGATCGGTAGGATTTGTCCTGAACAAACCTGTTGAACTTACAATAAGTGATGTACTTAAAGATTTTCCTGAAATTGATGCCAGCATATCTATAGGTGGCCCTGTTAACACTAATACCGTTCATTATATCCATACACTGGGAGATCTGATACCCAAAAGTGTTAAAGTATTGAAGAATTTATACTGGGGCGGGGATTTTGAAACCATAAAAGGATTAATAACCCAGGGCAGAATCGGTCGGAATGATATCAGGTTTTTTCTTGGATACGCCGGCTGGTCACCAAAACAGCTTGAAAATGAACTTTCGGAAAATGCCTGGATTATAGCAGAACTTGATGCCGAAACCATTATGAAATCAAGTGATCTTAAACTATGGCAGGAAACACTGCACAAGCTGGGAAACAAATACAGGACATGGATTAATTTTCCTGAAAATCCAGGACTGAACTAATCTGTTTTAATAATTCTGTCTATATATTTTCTGATATCTTCATTGGATTTGACAAGGATAGATTTTAAGCCTGCTTTTTCAGCTGCAATTATATCTCTTTCGCTATCACCTATCATCCATGACTGGCCAGTATCAATATTAAACCTTGCAATTGCTTTCTCAAAAAGAAGGCTTTCGGGTTTTCTGCAAAGGCAATTTTCGATTTCAGGGTGATGGGGACAATAGTAGATTTCCAGGAAAGAGATACCATGTCCGGATAACATATTCATAAGTCTTTCATGAACGATGTCACAATCTTCTTTAGAATATAGATTTTTGGAAATTCCGCTTTGATTTGAAATTATGATCAACTGAAAATTGGCATCCAGAAATGCTTTAAGCGCTTCAATAATACCTGTATTCAGTATAAAATCTTCCGGTTTAGTAATATAATACGGGACCTCATTATCATTGATCACCCCATCTCTGTCCAGAAAAACTGCCTTTATCATGGTGATTTCCTTTTAAAAAGAAAATGACTTAATAAAATGGGATACCAGGTCAAAATCTATAAATACCGGGAAAATGAATCCAAAAATAGCACCGGCAAAATGTGCATCGTGATTGATATTATCCTTTCCCCGCCGGCTCATATAACTTGAGTATACCAGGTATATGATGGCGAATATTATGCCCGGAATGGGAATAGCACCAAAGAAATATATTTTCTCAAGGGGAGAGAAGAAAATACTGGTAAAGACAATAGCTGAAACTGCACCGGATGCGCCAACCGAATTGTACATATAATTATTTCTATGCTTGAATAGTGTTGGGAGAGTAGAAACAATAATTCCTCCAAGATACAGCAATAAATATGTCAGAATAGGTGATTTTATATAATCCTCAATTGTGAGCTGATTTATCCATGCTTCAACATTTTTCCCGAAAGAATACAAAACTATCATGTTCACAATCAGATGAACCCAGTCGGCATGCAGAAAACCATGGGTCAGGAGCCTCCAAAATTCTTTACGATGATATACCTGGTAAGGATTGAACGTCAGGCGCGACATCAGGTTATCACTGTAAAATGAGAGGATGGATATTATTGAAGTTATTATAACTATTATAAGTGTCATTGTATACGCATGTTTCAGTGTAATATTTTATATATCAGCTCTTTCAAAAGACCTCCCGGGGGCATTGATACATTTCCGAATCCTTTGGATTTAAGGTCATATTCTCTCAACATTGAAATAATGGATACTACTTTTGCCGCGCTGTAATTTTTCGCTGCCAGTTTGTAATCAGCAACAAAATATGGATTAAGTTTCAATGCCGATGCAACATTTTTAGTGGATTTATCCTCAATGAAATGATATAAAAACACCCTGCTGAAAAAATGATATAACGATGATAAAGTAAAAGAAATTGGATTCAGTTTCTGATTTTTCTCAAAATAATTTATAATCCTGTTGGCTTTAATAATGTTTTTCTGCGAAAGTGCCTTCTGGAGCTCAAAGTTATTATATTCCTTGCTGATGCCTATGTTTCGTTCAATATGTGAAGAATTAATAGTAGTGGTTTCACCTCCGATTGTAATAATCAGTTTATCCAGTTCATGAGCAATTCTGCTAAGGTCGTTTCCAACGAAATCTGTAATTAAAGCACTGGCTTTCAAATCTATAGACATATTTTTGCTTTTGAGGTATGAGCTGATCCAGGCGGGAATTTTATCATCATATAGTTTTGCAGAATCAAAAACGATCCCTTTTTCTGAAAGATTCTTGAAGAGCTTTTTCCTTTTGTCAAGCAATTTATATTTATAGTTGATCACCAGGATAGTGGAAAGCAGAGGTTTTTCAGCATAATAATGCAGATCATCAATATTACTAAGAGTCTGGGCTTCTTTTACGATGACCACCTGGTATTGTGACATCATCGGAAATCGTTTTGCGGCATTGATTACATCCAGGATGGTTGTATCTTTTCCGTACATGACAACCTGGTTAAATTCTTTTTCGGTTTCAGTGAGCACATTAGCGGCAATATAGTCAGTGATAATATCAATATAATATGGCTCTTCCCCCATAAGGAAATAAATAGGGCTGTAGTTTTTGTTCTT
>CAZEKO010000319.1:0-2652 GCA_964512775.1 uncultured Bacteroides sp.
TATGAAAATTCATTTTTATCTCGACAGGCGAAAAGGTAAAACTGAGCGATTGCCGGTTTTCATCCAATTCTGGCATAAAGGTCAACTGCTAAGGGCGTTCACAGGTGAACATTGTGACATGGAGGATTGGGATACTGAGAAGGAAAGGATTAAATCCGATGTCAATGGTGCTGCAGAAATTAACAGGCTATTTCAATCAATGGAAACAGAAGCCTTTACGTTAGTCCGTGAATTAAAAACAGTAAGAAAGCAGGTGAATATAAATTATTTAAAAGATAATCTGACTTTTCTTAATGCAAAAGAAAGAGATTTCTTTAGCCTTTGGGAAGAATTTATCAGAGTCGGATTTACTGAGAAAAAATGGGGGCAGGGAATGGTGCGACGTCTTGATATACTTAAGATGCACATGAAAAATATTGACAGGAAGTATAAAATTGGATTCAATACCATTAATGAAAAATTTTTTAACGCTTTTCTGGAATATAATTACCGGCAGGGATTCAATGCCAGTTATGCATCAAGGAACCTGGAGCTATTAAGATGGTTCATGAATTGGGCATCGGCAGAAGGTTATAACCATAGCATGGAATATAAAAAGTTCAAGCCACCCACAGAAGAGAAAATAAATTATGAAGAATTGTTTTTAACTGAAGCTGAATTAATTGACCTGTTTAAGTTAGATACTGATGGGACAGTTATGGATCCTGTTAAGGACATGTTTTGTTTCTCGTGCCTGACCGGATTACGATATTCAGATATCATGAAACTTGAACATGCGAATTTCGATGACGATAAACTGATAATTCAGAGAATAAAACCTTCGATAAAAATAGAGGTCCCGCTTACAAATATGGCACGAACTATAGTAGATAAATATCTTCCTGATTCAGAAGGCAGGTTATTCCCGTTAATAAGCATCCAGGATTTCAACAGATATCTTAAGGAACTTGGCAGAATGGCCGGTATTAATGCTCCTGTTTTGGGACGTAAAAATAAGCGAAGAGATAATTCCGGAAATCCAATGCAAAAATGGGAATTACTGAGTTCCCTGTTTGCCAGGCGAACATTTATTAACCTTGGAGTGAGCAAAGGAATCGGACTTGAGATAATGTGTGAGCTTACCGGAAATCTTGCTGATACTATCATCCATTATTATAAAAGCAGAAGCATTCATAAAGAAACTGAAATACAAAAACTCAATATTTTATAAAATAATTTGAACCCTAAACCTTATTAAATCTTAAAAGTTATGGAACAAGAAGAAAACATCCTGGAATTCCATTCGAGAATATCAGAGAGGATCTATGCGACCCTTGACAGGATTTCTGAGGAAATGGATAACGGATCTATCACAACAAGGATGGCAAAACGGATAATAAGCAGAGTCCAGGTTTTTAACTATAACCGTGATATGATCATGGAAAAGCACAAGCTCGGCCAGATATCAAGTAAAGGTATGAAGATCATGGCTGGCAAAGCCGGACAACAGTGCATCGATGAAATCAACAAGATTATGGCAGAAGTTATGGTGCAGCAGGAATACTAAAAAATAACTGCTGAATCCCGTTATTTTCTAATGTAATTCAAATTATCGTCAAGGGGAGTCATCTTAGGCATCAGAAGGTGTACAAATCCCAATATAAGGATATAGGAGAATCCAGCAATTATAAATGCCCAGAAATAACCCGAATTATCGGCTGTATCCAAAACTGCACCAAGAGCAATATCAGCAATTATAGCGACTGCTACCCCAACCATTTTTCCAATTCCTATGACAGACGCAATTGCCTTTTTAGGGAAAACATCTGGTACCAGAGTATAGCTATTAATAGACCATGATTGATGTCCTGCAGCGCCCAGACCAATTAAAAAGACAGCTATCCATTTACTTTCTATAACAGGTACCATAACTACAGGTAAAATAATAATTGCATTCACCAGCAAAGTTAATTTTCTGGCCTTATTTATTGACCAGCCTTTTTTTATTAAAGAACCAGAGGCTAATCCTCCAAGTAGGCTTCCGGCATCAGCCATAATAAAGATAACCATGAATGGAAGCCCTATGTTTTTAATATCCACCCCAAATTGTTCGAAGAGGAATTTTGCACCCCAGAAAAGGTAAAACCACCAAACACCATCCGTTAAAGTAGTTAAAGCAAAAGCCAGGGTCTCCCTCTTTGGGAATAGTTTTAACCAGGGAATTTTTTCTGTTGTCTCTTTTTCAGAATCGCTGTTAATATAAGCTAACTCCTCCTTTGATAATTTTGGATGTACCTCAGGTTTTTTATAGATTCTCCACCATAAAACCAACCATGTAGCACTAAGCACCCCTGTAAAAAGAAATGGTATTTGCCAGTTATCTCCTTCAACAGTTACAATAGCTCCGACGATGAAAGGAGCTAAAATTGCTCCAACGCTGGTTGATGCATCAAAAATGCCTGTAGCAAAAGCCCGTTCTTTTTTTGGGAACCACTCAGCTACGGTTTTAATTGCTGCAGGGAAATTTCCTGACTCGCCAATTCCTAATCCAAAACGGGCCACAATAAATCCAATTAAACTAAAGGCCGGTCTGATTGCTGCATGCAACATACCGAATATACTCCATATTGCAATTGAAATAGTATATCCTATTTTAGTGCCGAGCTTGTCAAT
>CAZEKO010000320.1:0-2645 GCA_964512775.1 uncultured Bacteroides sp.
TTAAAATAATGTATAATCTTGTTATTAAGTTTGCCCCAGAATCCTTTTGCAGCACATCCGTCTTCACGGCTGCACCTTATATCCGGCGAAAGACATTCTATTATGCAAATTCCGGCTTCGAAAGCGTTATGAATATCAAACATGGTTATTTCATCAGGTGGGCGGGTAAGAATGTAGCCGCTTTTTCTGCCTTTTACATTGGTAATTAACCGGGATGCTTTTAATGCATGAATAATGTGGTCAAGATACTTTACAGAAATCTGTTGGTTCTCAGCTATCTGTTTCTGGTAAATACCTTTCCCTGATTTATCTAAGGCAATTTCAATCATTGCCCTTATACCATATCTGGTCCTGGTCGAAAATTTCAACTCAAAAATTATTAGGACTTAACACCGATTATGCAACAATAAAGTTAAAAGAAAAACTTATTGTTACCTCATCTTTAACCTTAACCAAACCCATAAATTTAACTGGTGGTTTTATCCTAAAATCGACCAGATTAATGGTGGCTTGTCCGGTAATACTTACATCAGAATTTCCGTAATTATTAACAGAACAGGTAATGGGTTGTTCATTTGTGACATTGGCAATTGTAATAGAAACATTGAGATCCACTGATGATTTATATGGCAGAATTTTTTTAATCTGTGAAGGATCTATTTCTATTTTGATATAAGGATATTCATATGCTTTCAAAAGTTTCTGAAAATCATTATACATTATAGAGTTACTGCATTCAAACTCACTGATGGGTATATATGTTTCAATTGTCTGTCCCTGTATTTGAGGGTACTTCAGGAGAACATCATTAAAATTCTGATGTTCCTTATTCTTATCATAATTACATTCAAAACAATTAATGTTGGTTTCTCCAAAAATATGAACTGCCAAATCCTGTGAATTACCAATCACAGGGATGAGTACAAAAAGCAATGAATACAGTCTTATTTTCATATTTTTATTACCGTCAGAACGAAATCCCAGCTTCTACCATGATCCCATTAAAACCGGCATCTGCCGACCTGTACAATCCAAAATCTTTATAGTTCTGGTTAACATATTCCACTTTGGCCATTATATTTTTAGTCAGAAACCAGCCTGCTGCCACCTGGATTCTGTTAATTGATTCATCATTCTGATTAGATACCAGATTAAAGCGGGCACCTCCATAGAATTGTTCCTCCTTCCCGAAGCGATATAAACCCTCGGCTGCGATCTGCTGAAAAGTGAATTCAGATCCGGAGAGAACAGTACCGGCATTATATTCATATGTTCCAAACAATTCCAGGCCATGAAATTTCCCAAACAGATTAGCCATTATGGCATTGTTCCTGTCTGTAAATCCCGGACCCCAATTCCCTGAAGTATGACCCGATGCAGGATCCACATCTGAAGCACTATTTGTTCTGGGTTTCATCACCAGGTAGTATCGCGAACCGGTACGATCACCATTATAAAGAGAACCAAAATGATGATTGAAACAGTGGAATCCGGAAACAGTTGCCCTGAGTCTTAAGTCATCGGTAATCTGGTTATCATATCCTGCCTTCCAGTGAAAAGCTAATTCTTTAAACATATTATATTCGGTATATTCCCCGGTTGAACTACTATAACCAGCCAGGGCCGGTTTAAGGGAACCGGAATTTATCCCACCCATAATTAAAATACCATTATAGCGCACCATAATTTCTATTGCAGGTGCGGTGGTGAATGCGTCCATGATATAATTTCCAACAAATAGATTGTTTATGATTTTGCCATTATCGGACCTGCGAAAATGAGCATCACCATAATTCAATTCCATTACACCTATTTTTAATGTAGTGATCTTCATCACCTTATCTACAAAGTCTGCATGAATAAACGGCAACTCATCCATTAACAGATATCCGCCTTTGACCCAGGCTTCTACATGATGACGAGCTGACAGATAAGTTTCCAGGTTGACTTTAATTCCTCTGGCCAGATTGGCCTCTACTACAAGATTAGCAGTTGGCAGGTTTATCCCTGAACCAAGTGGAATAAGAGAAACAGAATCTGAATGATGGTTAAGCCCCTGAAATTGCATTGCAAAATCAGCCCCAATCCTTACTTTCAGGCTGTCAAAAGTGCTTCCGTCCAGTTTTGTCTCTTCAAAATTCTGGCTTAAACCCATAGTAACAATTGAAATTGCTACTCCAAAAAACAGTAACTTTCTCATAACTTCGATTTTTTATTATTTATTTATTAGCTAATTAATTATTCTGTCAAAATCAGATTAATATCATACTAATCCATGACACTACTTCTTGCCTTTACTTCAGAAATTTGTTTATTGATCATGCTTTTTTCAAGCTCAAGCGAATAAACAATTGAAATCTCATCTCCTGTCTTTAATGTCCCCAATATTGCCGTTGGAGGATCAATTTTAAATTCAGACATTTTCAGATCTACTTTGCCTTCCACTTTCACCTGTCCTTTTTCAAGTATATTTCCGTGGAAAGGAACTTTGATTTCTTTCGTTTGCCCGGCAACAGAAAGATATCCGGTTGCGGTCCCGCTAAATTCATTACCTGCCATTGAAATAATTTTCCCACTTATCATTTTGAAAAAAATGTTTGAAAATTCTTCCGCCTTTAATGCTTCATAAGTCTTTTTATCCATAA
>CAZEKO010000321.1:0-2640 GCA_964512775.1 uncultured Bacteroides sp.
AATGAAAAACAGGCTGATTTTCTTCGTAGACGATGATAAGATAATGCTGAATTTAATGGAATATACCTTTAAATGCAGGGACGGGTTCGAAGTAAAATCGTTTTTTTCAGGAGAGGAATGTATTGAAAACCTTTACCTGAATCCTGATTTGATTGTTCTTGATTATTATCTGGGTGATTTGGATTCAAACAGTATGTCCGGAATGGAGACTCTGGCAAGAATAGTTAAAACCAATAAGGATTTCATTGTGATCATTCTCAGCCGCGAAAAGAACCCTGAATTGATTCAAAAATTCATGGAAAAAGGAGCAAAAGAATATGTTATCAAGGATGATTATTTTATTGACAAATTAGTTGATACCATTGAGAATCATTTTGCATGATCATATTTTCAACTGATCTCCTTATTTCAAACACAGCCCTTTAATCAGAAACCGGAAACCCGCCTCCCCGATTAACTTTAACCATTTTTTTCTTTTTTTATTCTGATAAATTATTAATATTTTTGCACCACTTTTTTAATGAACAGGTTGAAATTAAGGAATCAATATATTGTTCCTTTCGGAGGATTAAAAGAAGGAGTACACTACTTCGATTTTGAAGCTGACGATGAGTTCTTTGAAGAATATGCTGCTCTGGAAGTCAGGAATGGTCATCTTGATATCCATATCGAGATGGTTAAAAAAGCCTCATTTCTGACTTTCGATATATTCATTGAAGGCAAAGTATATGTTCAATGCGACAGATGCCTGGATTTTTATTATCAGGATCTCGGTTTTGAAGGAAAGCTTTATGTTAAATTCAGCGAAAGAGCTGAAAACAATGATGCATCAGATGAAGTTATATTCCTTCATCCGGGAGATAACGAGATCGATTTGAAACATTATATATATGAAAGTATAAGCATATCAATGCCATATAAAAAGACTCATCCCGATATCAATGGAGTTTCAACATGTAACAAAGAAATGATTCTGCAACTGAACAAACATCACGACAAATCAGTTAGTAAAACAGAAAATCATACCTGGGACAAATTAAAGGACGTATTTAGGAACAAATAATTAAATCAAAACATGGCACATCCAAAAAGAAAGCATTCAAAGCAAAGAAGAGATAAGAGAAGGACACACTATAAAGCAATTGCACCTACTTTATCAACCTGTCAGAATTGTGGTGCTGCAGTTCAGTATCACAGGGTATGTCCTGAATGTGGACATTATAAAGGCAAGCTGGCAATTGAGAAAGAAGCAGTTGCATCATAATCATTTTTAAATGTGATGACCAGAATAGGTATCGACATTCTTGGTGGTGATTATGCCCCTGAAGCAACTGTAAAAGGTTCAATCCTTGCTGCCAGGGAAATGCAGGAAAAAATAAAGCTTGTTCTGTTTGGCGATCTGGAAAAGATAACATCCATCTGCGATCGGGAAAAATTTGATTCATCACTTTTTGAAATCATACATACGACCGATACCATTGAGATGACTGATTATCCTGCTAAGGCATTTACCCAAAAACCAAATGCCAGTATTGTGCTGGGTTTCAAATATCTCAGCATTGGCAAGCTTGATGGATTTGCCAGCGCAGGAAATACCGGTGCTATGCTTGTCGGAGCAATGCATGTTGTAAAATCTGTTCCTGGTGTTATCAGGCCTTGTATAACGGCCTCTGTTCCTAAACTTTCAGATACACCAACCATTCTGCTTGATGTTGGAATAAATCCTGATACAAAACCTGATGTGCTTTATCAATATGCAATTTTGGGCTCCTTGTATGCAAAGCATGTCTATAATATTGATGAACCAAGAGTTGGTTTGCTGAATATCGGAGAAGAGGAGGAGAAAGGTAATCTTCAGACCAAAGCAGCATTTTCTGCGATGAAAGGCACCAAAGATTTCAATTTTGTTGGCAATATTGAAGCCAACGAATTATTCAGCGATAATGTCGATGTCATTGTATGTGATGGTTTTGTAGGAAATGTCATGCTTAAAGAGGCAGAAGCATTTTATACGCTGCTCAGGAAAAGAAACATCAAAGATGAGTTTTTCGAAAAATTCAACTTTGTCAATTACGGCGGTACTCCGATTATGGGAATCAATGCTCCGGTGATGATTGGACACGGTATTTCCAATGAAACTGCAATTAAGAATATGATCCTTCATACAGCTGATGTAATTAATGCAAAACTGGTGGATAAAATAAAGGAAGCGTTTAAATAATGTCAAAGTTTAGAGCTGCTATCACAGGAATTGGAGGATATGTCCCCGAGTGCATTCTGGATAATGAAGAATTAAGTCACATGGTAGATACCAGTGATGAGTGGATCATGCAACGCGTTGGGATCAAAGAAAGAAGAATCCTGAAAGAAAAGGGTAAAGCCACCTCAGATATGGGTCTGATGGCTGTTAATGATATGCTTGAAAAAACAAATACGAAGCCGGAAGAGATTGATTTGCTTATTTGCGCGACCATCACGGCTGATATGCCATACCCTGCAACCGCAAATCTGATTTCTTACAAAGCTGGCCTTACAAACGCTTTTAGCTATGATATCGCTGCAGCATGTTCTGGCTTTTTATTTGCCCTCGAGACTGCCAGAAGATTTGTAGAATCAGGAACATATAAAAAGGTGATAGTC
>CAZEKO010000322.1:0-2619 GCA_964512775.1 uncultured Bacteroides sp.
CTGAGAAATAACAGGCAACAGGCATTTGCCGATGTTGATGTTCAGCTGAAGCAGAGGCATGATATGATACCTCAGCTTGTTGAAACTGTAAGGGGATATATGCAGCATGAACGTGGTGTTCTGACCGCAGTCACCGAAGCTCGTGCCAACGCAATGAAGGCAACAACTATAAATGATAAAATTGTTGCGGAAGGCAAGCTCGAGAGTGCTCTTGCCGGACTAAGGGTTGCTGTAGAAGCATATCCTGATCTTAAGGCAAGCCAGAACTTTCTGGAACTGCAGAATGAGATATCTGATGTTGAGAACAAGATAGCATCAGCCAGACGGTTCTTTAATTCAGCGACCAAAGAA
The DNA here is from genome assembly GCA_964512775.1 of uncultured Bacteroides sp. Lineage (GTDB taxonomy): Bacteria > Bacteroidota > Bacteroidia > Bacteroidales > SM23-62 > LJUQ01. The sequence continues at coordinate 352 of CAZEKO010000322.1, forward strand.
CTCAACGTTGCAACAGAGGTCTTCCCATCGAATATTATTGCAAGATCTTTTAATTTTAACCGTGAACCCTTGTTCGAACTCGGAGACCAGCGCGCAGCAGTAGAGGAGCCTCCAAAAATCCAGTTCTGAAAATATGAAATACTTTGGCCTGCAGAGCCAGATTAGGAAAAATAACACGAATTCCGTATTGATCCTGCTGATGTTCCCTGTTGTCTTTTTTGGATTGACATGGCTCTTCTTCTTTTTTATGTCACTAACGAAATCGCATTACTTTTCAGCGGAACAGGGACAATACAATCTTTTACCGGTCATTAATAATAATTTCCTGCATACAATACCCTGGATCACTATTGGTGTAATTATCTGGTTTACAATAGCATGGTTCTCTCATAGTACCATGATAAATGCGGCAACCTCTTCAAAGCCTCTGGGAAGAAAAGAGAATAAGAGGGTTTATAACCTGGTTGAAAACCTCTGCATCTCCACGGGAATGACAATGCCTAAAGTGAACATTATTGAGGATGATTCCTTAAATGCCTTCGCAAGCGGTTTAAACTCAAAGACATATACTGTTTCGCTGTCGCGTGGTATTATTAACAAACTCGATGATAGTGAGCTTGAAGCAGTAATTGCCCATGAGCTCACACACATCAGGAACAGGGATGTAAGGCTCCTTATAATCTCGATAGTCTTCGTCGGTATTTTTGCTTTTATCTCCGAAGCCTTATTCAGATCTCTTCGTTTCGGAGGCTTAACGCGGGGGAAAAAAGGCAGCGGTGGTGCTGCAATCCTGATAGGTATTGTTCTTGCTCTGGTGGGATATTTGATAGCTACTCTTTTCAGGTTTGCTCTTTCACGTAAACGTGAATATCTTGCTGATGCCGGATCGGCAGAGTTGACAAAAAATCCCCTTGCCCTGGCATCTGCACTCAGAAAAATCTCCGCCGATCCAACCATTGAAGCAGTAAAGAGAAAAGATGTGGCCCAGATGTTTATTGAAAATCCGCAGGCAGCATTAGATAAATCTTCATTCTCTATTGGTTCCCTCTTTGCAACACATCCTCCGATAAAGAAAAGGATAGAGATTCTGGAGCAGTTCTGAAAGATGCTGAAGCATCACTATATCAATACAAAATAATTATTTGACTTTAGATTGTAATTGCCTTAACTTTATACAATAAACCTGATTTTTAATAACCACCTTCATGCAGATCTGGTCTTCTGAAATAAAAGAGCTTGAAACATTATACACCTCAATAAAGGGCCAATTCCCTGAGTTGGAGAAGGAATTGGAACAGTTAATCAAGTTTGATGATGCAAATGTTATCTTGATTTATTCAAGAAGATGTCTGGAAGTTATCATTTCCGATCTGTGCATAAATGAATTAAAAAGATCACGGAAGACTGAACCCCTGAAAGGGATTATTGACAAATTAAGCCATGAAGAAAAGGTCCCTTCTCATATAATCGCATCAATGGAAGGCCTGAATAGTCTATCCACATTCGGTGCCCATCCCAAAGATTTTGATCCTGAACAGGTAAAACCAGTTCTAAATAATCTCACCATAATTATCAAGTGGTATCTGAAATATAAGGCTGAAAAAGCTGAGCCAGTAAGAAAGGAAAAGGTTACAGAATATCCGGATGAAAGACCGGCTAATATTACAGAGCCTGTTAGTATCCACAAATCCAGAAAAAATCCATTAATAATTGTTTCAGGGACTCTGATTATTGCTATCATTTTATATATCGTTATTGATCAGTTCAACCTTTTCCGTAAAGATAAATTTGAAGATATAAAGGATCCGGAGGGAAAAATTTCAATTGCTGTTATGCCTTTTGAAAACCTGACCGGTGATACCACGCTGAATTATTTCCAGAGAGGTATCTCGTCGCTAATTATTAATGGGCTCGGTACTTCATCCGAACTGGCTGTATGTGATGATCAAACTATGTTTGAAGTAATGGAAAGCATGAACCAGGTTTATACTGCCGGAATTTCACCTTCATTAGCTAAGGAAATAGCTAAAAAAGTGAAAGCTGAGACTTATATATCCGGCAGTTTGCAGGGGAGAGAAGATACCTATTGGATACTGGTAAATTTAGTCAATACCGAAAGTGGGAAAATTATCTGGACAGATAAAGTTGAAGGCAACCTGAAATCCTCAGGTTACCTGGATCTGGCAGATTCATTATGCAATGAAATAAAAAATTATCTTGAAATAAAAGCACTTGAAAACGTTGCGGATTATGATTTCCGGGAAGCAT
>CAZEKO010000323.1:0-2614 GCA_964512775.1 uncultured Bacteroides sp.
TGAATCTGATAAACCATAAAATGAACCTTAAAGAAACCGGAATTCGGGAGATTATTAAAAGTGCGTGGAAAAATGGAATAATAGTGCCCGGTTTTAACATTCCTTACCTGCCTATGATGGAGCCGGTAGTAAGGGCATTAGTTGATACTGGTACTTTTGGACTTATTATGGTGGCTCGTCTGGAGTGGATTAAATTTAAAGCAGGTGGAATCAAATCCATCTATGATGAATACAAAAAAAATGAACAAAGGCAATTCATGCGTCTTCATCTCGACCATGTACCGGTAATTGATGAGGATAACCTTTACACAAACTTCGAAAAAATTATTGGAGAAGCTATTGAGATTGGTTATGATTCTGTAATGATAGATGGATCGAGGCTACCTCTGGAAGAGAACATCAAACAAACCTGTAAAATAACTGAACTTGCCAGGCAGGCGAAAATACCCGTTGAGTCAGAATTGGGTGCAGTCATGGGGCATGAATCCGGACCTCTTCCGCCTTATGAAGAACTTTTTGCATCAGGGAAAGGATTTACATCGCCGGATGAAGCCCTGCGGTTTGTAAATGAGACCGGAACAGACTGGCTTTCAGTTGCAGTAGGTAACGTACACGGAGCCATATCAGCATCTATTCGCACCAGGGAAAAAATCAGGGCACGTCTGAATATCGCTCATCTGGCAAGAATTAATGAAACTGTCAGTATTCCGCTTGTTTTGCATGGTGGAACAGGTATTTCAAAGCAATATATTCTGGAAGCTTCCAGGAATGGTATAGTAAAGATAAATATTGCTACGGCAATAAGACAACCTTATGAGAAGCTAATGGATTCATCTGTAAGATTGGCTCAGGATGCTGTTTATAATGAAATGCATAATATTATTAACAACGAATTTGAAATTGCCGGGTCGGCAAAGAAATTAATATAAGTTGCAACCTGTAACTTGTTTTTTATGAGCTTTTTAGGATTGGATATTGGTACCGGAGCATGTAAGGCTGCAGTCTTTAACCGGCAAGGACACGAACTTGCTCATGCTGCCCGCGAATATCCCGTCTTACATCCCGGACCCGGTTTAGCGGAGCTGGATTCTCAAACGGTGATTAAAAGTTGTTTTGATGTCATCAGAGAAGTTAATCAGAAGATTGACGATCCGGTAGATGCTATGTGTATTTCAAGTCAGGGTGAGGCATTTACTCCCATTGGCGAAGATGGATCATATCTCTGCAACGCGATGGTTTCCTCTGATACGAGGGCATCAGAACTTACCGGGGAATGGAGCCAAAGTTTTGGACAAGATCGAATTTATAAAATTACTGGCCATACGCCACATCCACTATTCACCTTATTTAAGATTCTGTGGTTAAAGAAAAACCGGCCTGAAATCTGGACAAAGAGTCGTTATTTTTTATGTTTTGAGGACCTGTTTCAGTTTGAAGTTGGTATTGATCCATGTATCAGTTGGCCACTGGCAGGCCGTACGATGATGTTTGATATCCGTCATCATAAATGGAGCGGTGAAATTCTCAAAGCCATAGATCTTGATATACAAAAGTTATCTCGTCCGATTTCTTCCGGAGAAATTGTAGGGTACATTGATATCACGATGGGAGGTAAGCTTGGTTTCAGTAATTCTGTTATGGTTGTCACTGGTGGACATGATCAGACCTGTGCTGCCCTTGGTGCGGGTGTAATAAAACCCGGATTATGTATGTATGCCACGGGTTCAGTGGAATGTTTCTGTCCAATGCTGGAGACTCCCAGATTAACTTCTGATTTACAAAAAAATAACCTTTGCTGTTATGATTTTACTGTCAAGGGAAAATATACGACCGTTGCCTATAGCCTCACTGGTGGTAATATATTACGCTGGATGCGTGACGAACTGGGAGACAAAGAGATGGCAATGGCTGAAGAAACCGGAAGTAATGCGTATTCTTTCTTGCTTCAGAGTATGCCTGATAAACCTACAGATTTACTTGTATTACCTTATTTTACAGCAAGTGGAACACCTTATTTTGACACAACCGCAAAAGGTGCAATTCTTGGTTTACAACTGACTACCACAAAAGGTGAAATAACAAAGGCTTTGCTCGAAGGCGTGGCGATGGAAATGAAGCTGAATCTTCAACTTATGGAAAGTTCAGGTATGAAGATTGAATCATTTGTCGCAACAGGTGGCGGAACTCAAAATGAAAAATGGACACAACTTAAAGCCGATGTTCTGAATAAAACAATAATTACCCGCAATGTAAGGGAAACAGGATGTTTCGGTGCGGCAATGCTTGCCTGTAGCGCGTTTACCAAAATACCTGTGGAGGATCTGATTATGCAAAATCAGGAAACCGCAGGAATTTTTGTCCCTGATAAGGTTAAAGCTGATATCTATGAACAAAAATTTGCATCATACCAACGGCTTTATCCCACTCTTAAAAAATTCTGGTAAGTTGATTAATAGTTTTCATAAAAATATGTCGCTAAAAACAGTATGTAGATTAATTCTGAGTCTTTTATTAATAAGTCTTCTTTCGTGTAATAAGCATAAAAGGGAGGATTACAATCAGAAACTCTGGTATACCTATCCCGCAAAATACTGGAATAGTCAGGCCCTGCACC
>CAZEKO010000324.1:0-2599 GCA_964512775.1 uncultured Bacteroides sp.
TAACCCGTGGATCATTATACCGAAGAATGCAAAAATATGATTTACACTAATTTCAGAATAAATATTATTATCAGGATACTGTTACTTATAGTAATCCTGTCGCTACTGGCATTCTGGCTGACAGGTGGTCATTATCTCAGGTCTGCTTATATTGGTATTGTGGTAATAATCCAGGTTGCAGAATTATTTTTTTATATTGACAGACTAAACTCAAAACTGGAAAATTTCTTCTCATCGTTATTAGCCGATGATTATTCAATCCGTTTAAGTGATGCAAGAAAAGGAAGTTCGTTCAGGAAACTATATGATATACTGAATGCGGTAAATGATAAACTTAAAATACTTAGCAAGGAAAAGGAAACAAGGAGCCAGTACCTTGGCAGCATGATCGAACAATCGGGTGTTGGGATCCTTTCTGTTGATCTGGATGGGAAAATACATCTGGTAAATAAAGCTTTCCGGGAATTATTGGATATGGAAAAGGCTCGTCCGGGAATCAACCTGGGAGATTTATCAGAAAAACTTCTTGGTATCATACATAAAATACCTCCCGGTGAACATCAATTAATCAGGTGGATTATAGGAAATACTGAAAAGCCGTTTTCTTTCCAGGTATCGAGGTTTAAACTCGGAGAACAGCCTTTTATACTTGTTTCAGTGCATGATATAAGGGCAGAGCTTGATGAAAAGGAACTTGAAGCGTGGCAGAAACTTATCAGGGTATTGACCCATGAAATTATGAATTCCGTTACGCCAATAGTCTCCCTCAGCAGTTCTCTAAACAGTTTACTCAGGGATAATTCCCTGGCAATACAGGATAAGAAAACAATAAACAGGTTGTCTGATGGTCTGGAAGCAATCCAGGACAGGAGTTCGGGTTTAATGAAATTCACAACAGCCTATCAGAATCTGACCAGAGTACCGACCCCTAAAATTCAATTAATAGATCTCAACATTTTATTGAAGAAAATTACTACATTGTATCTCCCGGAAATTGAGGGTAAGAGCATTAATCTTTCAATAAATTATACCGGGAAACCGAAAAAATTCAGGGGTGATCCTGATCTTCTTGAGCAGGTTCTTATCAATCTGATCAGGAATGCTGCAGAGGCTGTTGAAGGACTTGAAGATCCCAGGATTAACCTGGTTATTGAAGAAATCCCGGGTTATCAGGTAAAGATTAAAGTGGAAGATAACGGGAAGGGGATGAACAAAGAGACACTTGATAAAATATTTGTCCCATTTTTTTCCACAAAACCAGGGGGTACCGGAATTGGTCTGAGTTTATCAAGGCAAATTATAATGATGCACCGGGGAACTATTGAAGTAACATCAAATGAGGGCGAGGGTTGTACTGTTGAAGTATTACTTTGAAGCGGGAAGAAGTTACAAGTTACAGGGTACAGGTTACAGGGTAGTGTGAGAATTGGGCAAGGGGCCAGAGACTTGAAGCTATCAGCCAGCAACTAGTAGTAAGTAGCCAGTAGCCAGCAAGGGTGGGTAAATTTCTGATTGCTGATTTCTGAATTCTGAAATCTAAATATAACTTATTTTATAAAAAAACCTATATGAAAACTAATATCATCAGTCTCATTAATGTTTTTTTAGTTATCATTCTTTGTTCCTGTACTGGCCAAAGAAGAGGACAGGAACAAACGGACCAGGAATCAACCGGAGGGCCATGCGATGCTCTTGCGACAGCCGAAACAAAGGCTTTGTATAAAAACTTGAAAGAACTGGCTAAAACGAAAGTTTTGTTTGGCCATCAGGATGACCTTGCATACGGAGTTCAATGGTGGGAAGAACCAGGCAGATCAGATGTTAAAGAAACCTCGGGATCCTATCCGGCAGTCTATGGATGGGAAATAGGTAATATTGAAGGTGACCGGAATCTTGACAGTGTTTCATTTTCAAAAATGAAGGAATGGATCCGTGAAGGTTATGAAAGGGGAGGAGTCATCACCATCAGCTGGCATGAACATAATCCGGTTTCTGGTGGAAGTGCCTGGGATACAAGTGGAAGAGCAGTATCACATATCATTCCCGGAGGTAGTCACCATGAGATATGGAAACAGAAACTTGACCTGCTGGCAGAATTTATGCTCAGTCTGAAAGGAAATGATGGTGAGCTTATCCCGGTTGTTTTCAGACCATATCATGAACTGACCGGATCATGGTTCTGGTGGGGAAAAGCGCTTTGTACAAGTGAAGAGTTCATCCAGCTATGGCAGTTCACGGTAAATTATCTTATCTCGGTTAAAAATGTTCATAATTTGCTGTATGCTTTTTCGACTGATTATTTTGATTCAGAGCAGTATTATCTAGACCGTTATCCTGGTGACAATTATGTTGATGTACTTGGATTTGATGATTACGGAACGGTCAGAGACCAGGAATCTGCGGCAAAAACAATTAATGAACTGCATTTAATTGCAAATATTGCCGAAAGACTGGACAAGATCCCTGCCTGGACTGAAACCGGACTTTCTTCTATTCCTCTTCCAGATTGGTGGACAGAAACATTACTTAAAAGGATAAAAGCTGATTCTCTGACATGTCAGATAGCATGGGTACTCGTATGGAGAAATGCAAGGTTGGA
>CAZEKO010000325.1:0-2587 GCA_964512775.1 uncultured Bacteroides sp.
AGTATTATGTTTGAGTTTGACAAGTACGATCTTGATGAGGAAGCACAGAGGGAAGCCGACCGGATACTTGATGTTCTGCTTAAATATCCTGATATTCAGATTGAACTTACCGGTCATACTGATGCTGTCGGTGCCGATGAATATAACATAAGACTATCAAAAAATCGTGCAACGGCGGTTGCTGATTATCTGACAAAACATAGTGTAAGTCCCGAAAGGATCACCATAAAAGGAATTGGTGAAGCAAAACCTGTTGCAATTAACAAATATGAGGATGGCACAGACAGTCCGGAAGGAAGACGGCTCAACAGGCATGTATCCTTCAGGTTATCTAATCTTCAGGATGAGAATGTCAGTGTTGCCGAAATATTTGTTCCGCAAAACCTGAAACCCAAGAACGATCTTTCCTACACAGTGCTCCTGGTTACTACCGAAACCATGACAAAAGATATGCCTGAAAAAATTGGTGAAGAACAGATTGCCCTTATCATAACTGATCAGGCTTTTCTATATACAGCAGGGAATTTTGATCATAAGGCAGATGCAATACGTTTACTGAATGATGCCATTGATAATGGCTTTCCGGAAGCTATGTTGATGGAACAGGAGAATTTAGAGGATCTTATCAGGAGCCTGTCCGGCTCAAACCTTCCGGTTTCCGTGACATTCACAATACAGATAATGGCTCTTAAGAACCCTGTCAGGACTGATTACTTCAGGGATCTTGCAAATGTAACTATGTTCAGTGGAAGCGATGGTTTTTACAGGTACGTGTATGGTGATTTTCAGAATATATCCGAAGCACTTAAGGAATTACCACGGATACAGAAAATGGGCTATAAGGATGCTTTTATTATGTATATGGCGAGATATAGAAAAATCAGTTCTGATTGAAATAAATACTGAAGTTCGGAAACATTCCACATGATTAGTTCCAGGAAAACATTCGAGCAGATCTCACTCAGAATATTAAATTCACTTGCGGAAAACTTTCCCGTTACCTGTGCTTCAGACGAGTTTTACTTTTTCCCACATATGGCCGGTCCTGAGAAAAAAACTGTTCCCTGGGATGATTTTTCTGAGGAATCAGTCCGAAGGATAATTCATGAAATTTCTGATTCAATTACTGACCTTAGCAGTATTAAAATTGTTATTGATGATATAGATATCCGGTCTGAAAAAAATATGCTGATACTTTTCCTGAATAACCTCAGAGACCAGTTAGATGAATTAGCTTTATGGAAAAAACAACCTTCCTTTTATCTGACATTATTGAATGCAGGCCTGGCACAGGCGCTGAATTATGGTGACAATAAATTGTTACAACACCGGCTCAGGGAAATTCCGGTATTCCTGGAACAGGCTGTTCAGAATATTCAGGAAGTTCCATTTCCGTGTCAGGAAATCAGCCTTTCAATGATAGATGATTGCAGGCACTTTTTAAGTTTGCTTTCTGCAAAAGCCAGTAATATAGAATTGTCGCTTAAGGCCATTAAAGATCTGGAAGAGAAAATAAAAAGATTGCCACAGGAAACAGAGTTGAATATTACGGCAAATCTTCTTGAAAGGATATATAGCAATCATCTGGCGACAGGATTAAAGATTTCTGAAATATCGACAATTCTTGAGGATGAGACTAACGAAATGTTTCAGGTTATGGCCGCTGAAGCAGAACAGATTCTGAATAATCCTGTGAAGAATTCCCTTAAACCAGCGGTTTTAATAAAGAGTGTTTATGATAAGATCGGTTTTAGATCCAACATAAAAGAGGATCCGGTGAAGATGTTCCGGAATGAATTGGATAAGATAAGGACGCATTTAATGTACAATGGTATACTGAACGATGATCCGGACAGTCTTATTCCGGTGAAAGTCGAAGAGATGCCGCAATATTTCAGGGCAATCCGTTCCGCATCGAGTTATTCTATTTATCCTGAATATCCTCCTGCAGAAGGAACTTTCTACGTGTTGACTTCATCCGGTTATGGAATACCATCGGAGAACCTGGATGAATACAGAATGCTGACGGCCCATGAAACATATCCAGGGCATCATCTGCTGGATTCTTCGAGACTATCACTGAATAATATCATCAGAAGATCACTGGAGTTTCCATTATTTTATGAAGGGTGGGCATGTTTTGCCGAAATGCTTTTAAGTTATACAGGCTATTTCACAAATCCTGCTGACAGATTCATACTGGCAAAACGACGCTACTGGAGAGCCGTCAGGGGACAGGTTGATATTGGATTGCAAACAAAAAAACTGGATCTTGAATCGGCTGCAAAAATTTTACAGGAAGCAGGTATTCCATATCAACGGGCAATGTCTTCTGCAAAGATATACACACTTAATCCAGGATATCAGATCTGTTATACTGTCGGTATCAGACGCTTCCTGGATTTATATAACAGGTACGGAAAGACAGATATAAAAAGCTTTATCAGAATAATTTTAAGCAACGGGGAAATCCTTTTTTCAGATCTCGAGGAACTGCTGAAAGGTTTTCATATATAGATGATTAATTGACATAAAGCCAATAAATAACATTAAATTTACTTAAGAAATCGGTTGTAGCTTAAAGGTT
>CAZEKO010000326.1:0-2581 GCA_964512775.1 uncultured Bacteroides sp.
TGCCCAGGATTACGTCTCCCAGGAATTGGCAACTGCCGAAGATGCTCTGTATAAAAAATTTACAGAGCTGTATAAATCTTCGGATGATGTTAAAAAGGATGAGGTTAACTCTATGATTATGGATGAATTTGAGAAGATTCTTAAAAATCCTATGTCCTTTAATTATCCTTTTGATTCGCTGCGCTGGACAGGGAGGATATACTCACCCGACCAGAAGCTAAGACTTATAACCTGGAATATACCGGCCCTCAATGGTACACATACATATTATGGATTCATCCAGTACTGTCAGAAGAAAGGAAAGCCATGCCTGGTTTTCAGGCTTCATGACAGGTCGCAGGATATCACAAACCCGGAATCAGCGATCCTCAGTGCTGAAAAATGGTGGGGCGCCCTGTATTATGAGATTCTCATGAATAGGTATAAAGGAAGTTGTGTCTACACAATTTTCGGTCTGGATATGAACGATCAGTATTCAAACAAAAAAGTAATCGATATGCTGGTTTTTGAGAATAATCAAAATCCTGTATTTGGTCGCCCGGCATTCCGGATGGATGGAAAATTGAAAAACCGCGTGATCTTTGAATATGCTGAGGATGTTGTAATGACTGTCAGGTACAATGAAAAAAACAAAATGATCGTTTTTGACCATCTTTCCCCAATAGAGCCCGCGTTAAGAAACAATCCCCGTTTCTACGCCCCGGATTCCTCTTACGATGGCTTCAGGTTCAGGAAAGGGATCTGGGAATATATCCCGGATATCGATGTCAGGAATCCGTAAGTGACGAATTGTCAGTCCCCCTATCTTGGCACACCATTTGAAAAGATGGAAGTGATCCAAAATGTTAAATTCTTAATAATGAGTATTATGCAAACAGGTAAAATTGATGTAACCACCGAGAATATTTTTCCGATAATTAAGAAGTTCCTGTATTCTGAACATGAGATTTTTCTCAGGGAGCTTATATCAAACGCTATCGATGCAACGCAAAAGCTGAAAACACTTGCTTCCCACGGTGACTTTAAGGGAGAGCTCGGGGATCTTAAAATAAACGTTTATTTAGATAAAAAGAAAAAAACGCTTACCGTAAGCGATCGCGGAATAGGTATGACAGAGGAAGAAATCGCGAAGTATATTAACCAGATTGCCTTTTCAAGCGCCGAAGAATTTTTGGCGAAATATCAAAACCAGGAAAGTGCGCTTATCGGCCACTTCGGGCTTGGATTCTATTCTTCATTCATGGTTTCTGACAAAGTGGAAATCATTACACGGTCATATCCTGATAATGCCAAAGCTGTCAAATGGAGTTGTGACGGCAGCCCGGAATACACAATGGAGGAGGCTGACAAGCAGGATCGTGGGACGGATGTTGTGCTTCACTTTGATAAGGAATCGAAAGAATTCCTGGATGAATCAAAAATAGAATCAATACTGAAGAAATACTGTCGTTTTCTGCCGATCGAAATTGCTTTCGGAAAAGAGAAGGAGTGGAAAGACGGCAAGGAGGTTGAGACGGATAAGGATCATATTATCAATGACACAAAGCCTCTCTGGACCAGAAAACCGGTGGATGTGAAGGATGAGGATTATAATAAATTCTACCGTGAACTTTACCCGATGCAGGATGCACCACTTTTTAATATCCATCTGAATGTTGATTATCCGTTTAATCTTACCGGGATACTTTATTTTCCGCGGATCAAAAGCAATATAGAGATACAGAAAAACAAGATTCAGCTATACTGCAACCAGGTATATGTCACCGATTCAGTGGAGGGCATTGTTCCTGAGTTCCTTACCCTGCTTCATGGAGTACTGGATTCACCGGACATCCCGCTGAATGTGTCGAGGAGTTTTCTGCAGGGAGATCCTAATGTGAAAAAGATCTCGGCGCATATCACAAAAAAGGTCGCTGACAGGCTGGAAGAGATATTTAAAAAAGACAGGAAAGAATTCGAAAAAAAATGGGATGACCTGAAATTATTTATTGAGTTCGGTATGCTCAGTGATGAAAAGTTTTATGAGAGGGCTGAAAAGTTTGCATTACTGAAAAATACGGATGGCAAATATTTCACTTTTGAAGAATATGAAAAGATCATTAAGGAAAACCAGACAGATAAAAATAAGAACCTGATCTATCTGTATGCTACAGGTAAGGAAGACCAGTACAGCTATATTGAAAAAGCGAAAAACAAGGGATATGATGTGCTTCTGCTGGATGGTCAGCTGGATACTCATTTTCTTAATCACCTGGAACAGAAATTCAAGAATTCAAGATTTACAAGGGTGGATGCTGATGTGACGGAGAAACTTATTCTTAAAGATGAAGCCACGGAATCTCATCTGACAGATAAAGAGAAGGAAGATCTCAGGCCGGTATTTGAAGGTCAGCTGCCCGAAAAGGAAAGGTATTTCATAACCTATGAAAATCTGAGTGAGACGGAGTATCCCATCATAATAACCCAGCCTGAGTATATGAGGCGTATGAAGGATATGTCAGAGCTGAGTGCAGGAATGAATTTCTATGCCGGGCTCCCTGAGTCTTTTAACATGGTTATTAATACCAATCATCCGCTGGTT
>CAZEKO010000327.1:0-2579 GCA_964512775.1 uncultured Bacteroides sp.
GCCTGCGCACACAGTTCTCCTTTAAAGTAACCGTTCCATCCATAGTTAACATCATGACTCTCAAATACCAGCTCTCCCCAACGGCTGTAGATCAACAACTCATATTCTGTTACACCCTCATGCATCGGGAAGAATACCTGGTTGGTTTTGTCTGTTTGATCATACCAGCCATCAGCCGGGCCATCCAGATTCGGCGCAAATGCATTCGGGAATTTAATAATTCCTCTCCCTAAAACCCTTACAGCTTCCGGGATGAGCATGCTTGCAGTGCACTCATGCTCAGTCCAGACCTGCAATGAAACATCATATACACCCAGCTCGGTATACTGATGAACCGGATCTTCAATAGTGTACGTAGTGCCATCACCAAAATCCCATAAATACCGGTCACCATACTTGGAAAAGTTAAATCCTTTGACGATTTCATCCGGCAGCATCACTGAATCAGGCTCAACTGTGAAATAAACCTCAGGAAGCCTGTATGCGTCCACCTCCCTGAATGCAAAATCCTGTCCACCTTCCGCACTGACACTTAACCTAACCTGGTATAAACCGGCGGTTGTATAAGTATGCTGAGGCTCAAAATCTGTGGAAGTTCCGCCATCATCAAAATCCCAGTAATACGTTTCACCATATATCGAATTATTCTGAAATGAAATCGTCAAAGGTACACACCCGACATACACATCCGCCTCAAAATCTGCAATTGGCATTGGCGCAAATATCCTGATCCAGTGCGTAACCGATTGTGCACAATGGTCATTCGATACATTTAAAACTACATTATAGGTTCCCCAATGACTGTATGTGTATGTCCCAGGTTCTTCCAGATCAGATTCCACACCATCCCCAAACTCCCATAAATAATCCCAGTTGCCAACATTCGTTTCATTTACCAGGCTTACCGTGGCATCAGGATAATACTGGTATACAGGTGAGTAATTGAATTCAGGTGTTGGGAAAGGATATACCGTTATCTGTTGAGTTATGGAGTCTGTACATCCGAATCTGGAAATGGTTGTTAGTTCAACATTAAAAACTGAATCCGCTACGCCGTCATTGGTAAATATATGGGTGGGATAGACCAGGGTGCTGAGTACCCCGTCACCAAAGTCCCACAGGTAAGAATTTCCACGGATGGACTCGTTCTCAAAAAGTACAGTTAAAGGACTGCAACCTGCACTATCAGAACTATAACCTGCAACAGTATGGGGATAAACAAATATTCTTTGCTGGGTTGAGTCTACACAACCAAAGTCTGATGTGGATATCAGTTTCAGGTCATATGTGGCTGTTTCATCAGTGAGGTTTTCATAAATATAATTTATCGGATCAATTGAAGTTGTGGCAAGTATATTCCCGTCCCCGAAGATCCAGGTGTACTGGTCTGCATTTATGCTGGCATTGATTATGGGGACATCAAGTGGTGGACAACCAATGATGTTGTCAGTCTCAAACATGGCAAATGGTTTCGGGTGAATTGTAATGTCAGCGGTAATCTCACTGGTACAATTATACTGGGATGTGGCAGTCAGATGTACCTGCCTGGTAATGGCTCTATCCGTGAAGTTGGTATAGGTATGGCCTGGAGAAACCGCATCATTTGTTGCCCCGTCACCGAAATCCCATGAATAGATGTACCCGCCGTTACTCAGGTTGGTAAAATTCACAACCAGCGGGTGGCAACCTTCACTGATACTCTCAGAAAACAAAGCTTCAATATCAGGATATACTTCAACGATTCTTGTAATCTGACTTATACATCCTGCCTCATTTTCAGCGGTCAGGGTTACCTGGAGTACACCAATGTCAACAAAACTTGGATTGTTAAATACATGGGTAACAGGATTCAGGTCTGTAGTTGTAGTATCTGACCCATCATCAAAGTCCCAGTAGAATATTTCACCACCGACAGAAGCGTTATTGAGCTGAACAACTGACGGAGTACACTGAATGTTTTCCTGTACGGTAAAATCTGCAAGGATATATGGATGAACCAGGATATCAACATAAACAGAATCCTGGCATATATTATTTAAAGCAGTTGTATACAGCCATACCCGATAAGTAGTATCCGAGGATCCTATGTTTGTAAAGGTCTGGGAAGGACTGGCAATTTGCGAAGTGGTTCCGTTTCCGAAATCCCAGAGATAATATGCAGCCCCATTGGAAAGATTTGTGAAACTTACTGATAGCGGATGACAACCCTGAACCTCACTTGCGCTAAATCCAGCTATAATATCTGGTTCTACCGTGATGGTCCTTCGGATTTCATCGGTACAGCCGGAATAACTCTCTGCCACAAGGGTAATTTCATAGTCCTGCTGATTGGCAAAATCCGTATTGTAAAACCGATGAACAAAAGGATTGGTATTATAGGTAATTGTATCTGTTCCATCACCAAAATCCCAGCGGTAAAAGTTGGCGTAGATGGATGAGTTTTCAAAAACCACATCAAAAGGATTACATCCGAGAGTTTTGTTTATAGTGAAATTCGCAAGGATATAGGGATGTACCGTGATAGTGTCAGAAAAGGTATCACTGCATGCATTATTGGAAGCTGTAGAAACCAGGACAAC
>CAZEKO010000328.1:0-2573 GCA_964512775.1 uncultured Bacteroides sp.
GCGGTTTTTATTGTTTCAAAGCTCACAGTCAACAGTGCAATCAGCAATAGTGCGATGATTGGAATGATGAATAATTCAGCAGAAATGTTAGTTTTATAGGCATAATTCTCCAGCCATTTTCTAATACCATAAAAAGTTACAGGGATAGCAATGACAGCCGCAATTATAATCAGTATTGTGAAATAGCGATACAACAACAGTAAAATATTGTTAACATTTGCACCAAACACTTTCCTGATGCTGATTTCTTTAGTTCTCTGAATTGTTGTAAATGAAGAAAGCCCATAGAGTCCAAGGCAGGCCACCACGATGGCAAGGATTGAAAAGGCACCGAATATTTTCCCGAAATTCAAATCAGCCTGATAAAGGGAGTTAAAATGCTCGTCCATAAAAAAATAATCGAAAGGATTTCCTGGAAACATTTCATCATATTTTTCCCGGATGGAGTGAATTGTCTTTTGAATGTCATCCGTCCCAACTTTACAGGAAAAAAAGGATGTTACCTGTGGTGCAGAGAAAAATATGATGGGTATATTCGCACTTTTAAGGGTATTCCAGTTGAAGTTCTTCATGACTCCCAGGATTTTAAGGGTATCGCCACCAATAAGAAGGCTTTCTGAAAGAGCTTCTTCCGGTGTTCCCAATCCATATGTTTCAGTAGCAACTTCATTCACCAGCACATAATCCTGATCCGTACTGAATTCTTCCGACCATGATCTGCCTGCAAGGAACTCAATCTGGTAAGTTTTGATAAAATCATAATCAACCCATGTAATGTTCCCCGTTGCAGGTGAACCATTGATATCCCCTTCTCTGATAACGCCGGTACCCCAGCTGAATCCAGTACCTGGAACCCGGGCAGAACTCGAAATACTTTTTATATCAGGATATGCCAGTATCTCATTTTTAAAATTTCGCCACAGATCACCATAATCTTTGTTGCTGTCCAGGACCTTGGGACCTTTTATGACTAATACCTGGTCCATCACTATTCCCAGGTCCCGGTTTCTCATAAAAGCAACCTGTTTATAAACACAAAATGTAACGATTAGTAATGCTAACGATATGAAATACTGAAATACAACAAGGATTTTTCTCAAAGTGATTCCCGATTCTGATTTGTCTGAAATGCCTTTTATAACGTCAACTGTTTTAAATGAGGACAAAATGAATGCAGGATATGTTCCTGACAACAGGGCGCCTGTCAGAAATATTGCAAGAAGCGTAATCCAGAACAATATATCTTTTGTCTGCCCTATAAAAATGTCCTTTCCGATGAAACTGCTTAGAACAGGAAGCATCAATTGAGTTATAATCAGTGAAAATACAAGGGCAATTATATTGATGCATAAAGCTTCAAACAAATATTGGCCTATCAGCTGGATTCTGGCTGCCCCGATAGATTTTCTGATACCCACTTCACGGGATCTTTCAAATGATCTTGCAGTTGAAAGGGTAATATAATTTATCCATGCTATTACGAGTATAAACAATGCAATCAGTCCAAAAAAGTATACTTTGCTCGATTTGTTCTGTACAATAAATCCATCCTCAAAATCTGAATGCAGATGAATATCCAGAAGTGGTTGCAAACTAAGCTCCTCCCGTGTGTTTTCCTGAGCAAGGGCTTCACCCTGGTATTTATTAATAAGTTCATTTAATTTTTGATCGATCATACCAGGATTGACATTTTCATTGATCAGAACATATGTCCTGAAATTATACCAGTCCCAGCCTGTGGAGTTCTTATATTGAGGACTATTCAGCAGATCCTGTATCGGAAGAAGAAAATCAAATGAGAAATGGGAATTATCAGGTATATCTTTCAGGATCCCTGTTATCCGGTAAGAACCTGAAGTCCATCCTCCATCCAGGTTCACTGTTCTGCCAACAATGTTTGAATCCTGTCCAAAATATTTTCTGGCCATTTTTTCTGAGATAAGTATAGTATTTGGTTCAGAAAGAACAGTATTCGGATCTCCGGAGATAAGAGGGTAATCGAAAATCTTAAAGAATGTTGTATCAGTATAATACATTTTTTCTTCATAAAATTTTAAAACCTCTCCATTTCCATCTGTACAGGAAATCACCACGCCAAAATATTGCGGATGCATCCTGACATAATTAGCAATATCCGGGATTTCCTCTTTCAAAGATGGCCCAAGGGCAAAAGAAGTATATGACCCATAAAATTGAACAGCCTCATTCGTATACCTTTTCGTTTTACACAGATAAATTCTGTCTGCCTTTTTATTGAAAGTGTCGTAACTTAATTCGAAAGTCACATAATACATAATTAATAAACAGGCAGCTATACCAATGGCTAATCCCAGGACATTGATCAGGTAGAACCCTGTTCTCTTGAACAGGATCCTGACCAAAGAATAGAAATAATTTCTGATCATGCAGTAACAGGATTAATTGAGAATTTATTATCTGAAAGAACCTGTATATATTACCTGAACCGGTAAATTATGGAAGAAAGATATTTTCAGAGTAATCCCTTAAAAATGAATTTCAGCTGGTTCAGGATATACCTTTATATTAGACGCCTATCGCATAAAAAAGTTACG
>CAZEKO010000329.1:0-2544 GCA_964512775.1 uncultured Bacteroides sp.
ATTTATCTCCCGGCTGGTCAGTGAATTTGAACGGATCCATGGTTGTCTGGGGTATATGAGCTACTTCAGAGATTTTCTGATTATCCCTCCAGATCTCATATGACTTTATTGCTTCATTGCCTGCATATGCACTATTCCATGTGAGATTCACATATCTTTTTCCGTCTCTGACTTCTGCTGACAATCCGGGATTTTCGGGAGCTGTCAGACCTCCTTTGTCAACCTGAAAATAATTAGTCCTGCCTTCTTTTATTTTAGCTGTCATTGCTTCAACCTCCCTCCTATCCGTGTCACTTAATCCGTCTGGTGCAATCTGAGCAGCCTGTATATTCTGTTTCAGCTGACATAGATCATCATTATCATCAATATGCCCAATCCCGATTATCGCAGTATGAATTCCAGGTGTTGTCAGGGTGTAATGTATCAAATGGCTGCTTGGCAAATCTTTGTTACCAACAGTCTGTACAACATGATCAGGATTGTTTGACCACTCAGCTTTTTTTGTATACATCGCACCATCAGCAAAAACCTTCATTGCAATCACACCCATGTTCTTAGCTGTGGCAACGGGGATAACATTATGCTGCATATTCAGGTTCAGCCTGTCATTTGCATTTATAGCTACCAGCATACCATCCAGGATACCATATTTATCCCTTCTGATCATTTCCATCATCACCGGTGCTGAATAATGGCCTGAAAAACCTATATGCCTGATAAGTTTTTCTTCTTCAGGATTAAGACCAGTAAGGTTTGTGCCATCCCTGAAATCACGTAAAACGGCCAGCGCACCGATATGCTCCATGTCTGGATTAGTGCTTTCAATGCCTTCATACAAAACATCTACCTCCTGCAAAGTATTCAGGTTATGTATCAGGACCATATCCAGATATGCTCCTGCTGGGTAACTACCTTTGCCATCTCCGAAAATCTGTGACAGGCTTCTCTTCACATCATAAGCAGTGTGGTTAGGATATTCACCATTCGTCCAGTTGGTGACCCCTTCTTTATCATATCCACCCTTTGCCCAGCGCAGATGAGTTTTCGATGTAAGCCATATGGATTTACGCAAAGTTTCGTTATAACCACCCTTTCCAGGCACCAAATCTAAAGTACGGAAAGCCTTACCCCAATTCGTCTGACTTGGTCCATACAGGTTTGAAGTATCAAAATAGTTTACGCCCAGGTCAAATGCTTTGAGTATGATTTTGACGGGATCAACATCAGATGGTGTCCATTGAATGGAAGCCTGCCCTCCCAGTCCAAAAGTGGTAACTTCAAAATTAAGTTTACCAAAAGCTCTTTTCATAAGTTCAGGCCGTGATTGTTGGGAACAGCTGATATAAGGTGCAACTGAAATTCCTGCAGCAGTGATGGCCGATGTTTTTATAAAGTTTCTGCGTGTAAAAAGTGATCTGGACATAATGTTTGATTTGTGTTTTTATTAATTGAATAATAAAAATAAAGAATTACTAAATTATAATCAAAACTTAAAATGAAACTTCTCTATTATTTTTATTATTATCTTGCTTTTATTTAAAGATACACGGCATTTCAAAATACTATCCGGGAAAATTCAGCATGTAAAAAATATAATTTGGCAAAAATATGAGATCAAATGTTTCTGTATTATTTTTTCTTATTATGATGGTTTTTTCAATATCCTGTGACAGACAAACGGATACGCCTGATGCTACAGGTACACTTCATTATCTGTATACTGACATGGGTGGATGTAACAACCAGGATTTTGACCGTAAAAATATGCTAAAGGAACCGGAAAATGATACTATATATTATTTGATATCGGGAGATACTCTGAAATTCTTTATAGGCATAAACTATATTTGTTGTGCACCTTTTGTAACAGATTATGATATCCTGCAAGATACTATTACCATGCACCTGGAGGATACCTGTCCATCTCCACAATCCTGCTACTGCAGGTGCATGTGTTATTACACATTCCTGTTTCAATTTAACCAGTATGATAGCCGGATTCTTTACTATGATGTTATACTATACAATCCGGTTGAGGAAAATCCGATTCAACTGTTCTCTGGGGAAGTTAGAAAATAATGAACAGGCGTGAATAACCAATATTAAACGAGGAACTGAACATCATAAAAATATTGAAATTAATATTCTGTTTAATTATATTCATGATTCCGGTATCGCAGTACGCTCAGGAAATTGAGCAGACCGATCATCCAGAAATGTGGCCGGTAAACAAATGGGAACTATCTTCCACTTTTGATATATCTGGCTTACTTATGGATACATATCCTCATTTTTTTACAATTTTTAATGCCCGATGGGATACTGTGACTCCCGGAAATGAAGGTTGGATAAACATTGAAAGGAAAAGAGGAACAGCTGATGCATCTGCTTATGGAGCTTACGCCCGTTCATTCTTTCTTTGCCAGGAATATTTCAATTATAACATCAAAGTGGATTATACAGAAGAGATAAGTATATTCCTAAATGGGAAATTCATATTATATAAGGATAAAAAGAATGATGAACCTGCGGGATCATTTGAGA
>CAZEKO010000330.1:0-2542 GCA_964512775.1 uncultured Bacteroides sp.
AAAGCCGACTGGAAGCTATAAGATTATAGAAAGAATGGGAGGATAGCCTTTCTTTCAGAAGGATACTCTTCAAATTTGCTTTTGTAAAAATTATGATGGTCAAGTGCTCTTGGAATCAGATTAAGAGCAGTCCATAAAACAAATGCCAGGGCCGCAGGGCTCCATGACATAATTGCAAATCCTGACCACTCAATAATTTCCCCCAAAAAATTAGGGCAGGAAATATACCTGAACATGCCTCCATTGGGTATAGAATAGCCCTGAGAATTATTCTTCCTGAGCGACAACAGAATTTCATCTGACTTAATATTGATTAACATACCGGTAACAAAAACAAGAAGACCTATTATAAATCGGGGGTCATACAGCCAGGTCAGATCATATACAGGGTGGATATTACCGAAATAATAACCATTGATAAATCCGTTTACCAGATTGAAAAACATTGCAAACAAAACAATCACTAAGGGTATTTTCTTATTTTTTGTTTTTGTTCGCAAGGGGTAGATAATAGAACGGTTTGTGTAATGCAGCAACCAGATGGCAAAAAACAACCATACAATTCCGGATGGTGTATTTACTCCTGAAAAAAAAGATATCACGAATACAACCAATGCAGGCAGTTCCATAATAACCCATCCTGCCTTGTTTGGCAGTGAAGGGCCCCATCCTTTCCTGTTATGTCTTCCATACGGTACCGGAATCTTTAACAAGATTGGAAAAAGTATTAATCCCAATCCAATCCAGATATATATTATTGAATAAAAATTTTCCTGAATCATAAATAGTTGTTGTTTTTGAACCATTCGATAGTGTCCTTGATAGTTGTCTCGATAGGTCTGGGTTGATATCCTAATTCTTTTCTTGCTTTATCAGCTGATATCATCCGGTGGCTATGCCTGACAATATCAAGGGATTCCCTGGTATAAAGAGGATCAGCCTTGCGCAACATTGCATATAATTTCAGGAAAGGTACACCAAGTTCAGCTATCCAGTAGGGTAAAATAATATGATTATTTTTAATTGGATAATTTTGTGAAATTATCCCAACAAGGTCAGGCAATGAAAGCCATTTCCCTGACAAAAGATATCTTTCTCCGGTCCTGCCTTTTTCAATCGCCTGTACCGTACCCGATGCAATATCACGGACATCTACCCAGTCGTAGCCACCACGTATTAATCCTGGAAATTTATTCTGGCAAATCTGGATTATTGCTTTTCCAACAAGAGAAGGCCTGAAATCATTTGGACCAATAACAGAAGTTGGATTAATAATAAGTCCATCCATTCCATTATTAATTGCTTCAAGAACAAGCTGTTCACTCCAGGCTTTAGAACGGTTGTAAAGGATAGGATCTTTGAGTGCAAGCGTCCGGGTTTCATCAAGAATCTCATCATATGGTTCCTGGGTTAAAGCATGAATTGAACTGAAATGGATAAATCGTTTAACAGGAATTTTCTTAATGACTTCTAAAATATTCTTTGTTCCATTTATATTTATTGAAAGAAGATCTTGTTCATTAATACCCCTTATAGAGATAGTAGCTGCGAGGTGTATGACAATATCAGAACCGGTAATCAGAGGTTCAAGGGATTTTTTATCTAGAATATTTCCTTGAATTTTTTCTACCGGAAGTCCATCGAGACTTTTGCTGGTGTGATTTATCAGAGCCCTGACTTCATGTCCTTCTGATATCAGGGCACGACAGAGATTTGAACCGATATGGCCGCTGGCACCGGTTATTGCAATCCGCATCTTTCAGGAACTTTGCATAATTTTCCGGCGAAAGGTAATCATTTTGATTTCAATACAACCAGCTTTTTATTTAATTACCGGTGGGAGAAACAGATTCCTTCTTCGATCTTTGAATTTGTTATCAAGTTTTTCAATCGGGACATGCTTAATGGATGCTTTTTTCGCTGGCATCTGTGCTGTACCAACGATTGCTTCGACAGCTTTATACAAAACGGAGTCGTTGAGGCTCCCGAAAGGAACAGCATTAAAAATATCATCTTCAACCTGAATATCAGCAATAAGGCCTTCATCGAAGTCAGTAAAACCATCCTTATTTGCATATTTCATAACGATGGGTACCAGGGCCCAGTTGTGTTGAGGTGGTTCGGCCAGGTCGGGTATGATCCAGGCACCGGTATATTTCCCATATGTATTTTCACCAACAAGTACAACATCCATGTAAGGGTAAAGACCTGAAATAGTAAATTCACATGCAGAAGCCGTTCCCCCGGTAGTAAGAAAGTAAACTTTGCTGAGATTGAAATAATTTGCAGTATCGGAGAATCTATAGACAAGATTGGGAGAATCACTTCCCTCTTTACCAAGGAAGTAATTATTGTACAATTCGTTATATTGAAAACTTACGAGGATATTGTGGTCCTGAACTACACTGGGTGGTGCAATTGCACTGGCAAAGAAACCTGCAGCATCTACATCTCCACCCGGATTGTAGCGAAAATCAACAATAAGATCTGTTATACCTGCGACAGAGAAAGTATCAAATATCTCTCCAAGGGAATATAGATA
>CAZEKO010000331.1:0-2536 GCA_964512775.1 uncultured Bacteroides sp.
GGGTAAAACCTCTCGGAACAACCTTCCTGTATTCGAACCAGTAGTCTAACATATCACCGAGAAGATAAATTTCAGTAGCATCCTTTCGGACTTCATCCAGCCAGCGGACTATCAATCTTTCCCGTTCAATGCTTTTTTCAGCAGGATGCATTCCCAGGTGAGCATCAGATGCGAAATATATTTTATACGGGGTTTTCAAAATGAGTTTGTTAATTATTCAGATATCAGGTCAGGGATACGGGAGTTAAGATCATTAATGGAGAGGTTTTTACCCACAATCACACCTGATTTGTTAATCAGATAATTTGCAGGAAGAGATTGAATATTATAATTCCCTATAATTACAGATTCAGGATAACTCAGGTCACTTACATTTATCCATGGCAGCTCCTCATAATCAATGGCTTGTACCCATGATTCCCTCCGATAATCAAGTGACACCTGGTATATTTCAAATCCGTTGGAATGAAATCTGTTATACAATTCAATCAGGTATGGATTTAAATATGTGCTGTTTTTATCCCATGATGCCCAGAAACTCAGAAGTACCACCTTCCCCTTAAGAGATGATAACAGGATTGTATCTCCTTCAGGATTTGGCAATGCTATTTCAGGAAATTCTGAATCAGCATATTGCATCAGATTCCGTAGTCCAGAAGAATAAATCTGATCTTCCAGTGAAGCAGCATTTGAAACAAGTGCCCTTACATGTGGAGATTCAGGGTAAATAGTATCAAGTGTGGTCCCGGTGATTTTCAAGATCTGAATATCTTTGTTTTTAAATAACACGAAAGTTTCATCATCCAGCTTCTGATACAAGGCATATATTGATGCCATAGATGTAAGATGGTCAAGGATAAACTGCAGTGTGAATTTCCTTTGATCTTCGATAATCCGGTCATATTCGGTTGCCAGTTCATTTTGTTTTTCTTTTGTAACCGAGGGATCCCTGTAAATGATTTGGAGTGAATCAAGCTTACTTCTTGTGTAATACAGGTGATCATTTAATAACTTGATCTGCAGAGATCCTTCTGAGCCTTCAATAGTATAATCCTTGTTGAAGGTTTCACGTTTCGCCTGAATGAATAATTTTTCTCCGGGTGAAATTAACAGGGGAATAATTTTATTATCATTAAAATGAAGATTGTAAAATTTTGGATAGTCATTTTCTCCAGTGAAGCGAAATGATCCATTCTTTTTAATTTTGATACTATCGACAGGTTTGACAGTCTCGACACCCTGCTCATCTAAATATATCTTGCTCTGTTTTGCGTTTGAAACAATTCCGTCAATTTTGAATTTTGGGGATTCTGCACAGGATAAAATAAAAAGCAATAATATCAGACAAGGATATTTTTTCATTTTGTCATTCATTAAAAATTTCTTTGAGTCTTTCTCTGAGCATTTCGCCTCTGAGATTCTGGTCAACAATCCTTCCTTCAGGATCGAGAAGTAAATTCGCCGGAATTCCCTGGATATTATAAACCGGAACCACAACTGAATTCCAGAACTGAAGGTCACTTACATGTATCCAGGTCAGGTGGTCATCCTCAATGGCCTTAGTCCAGGCTGCATACGAACGGTCCAGAGATACCTGATAAATCTCAAAGCCTTTTGAATGGTATTTCTGGTAAGCAGCAACCAGGTTGGGATTTTCGAACCTGCAGGGAGAACACCAGGATGCCCAGAAATCCAATAAAACATATTTTCCTTTCAAAGATGAAAGAGCAATTGTATCGCCATCAGGAGAGGGCAGTGCAATTTCGGGTACAACGGCTCCTTTTTCAAACCGTTTGCGGCTCATTTCGCTCGCGTGTTTTTGTGCAGTCAACTCAACTACCTGACGATGAAGTTCCTGAACTGCCTCAGATTTGGGATACAGGATGGTTAATGATGAATCCACCATTTTATAGTATGGGAAATCCTTATCCGGATCAAGAAGGTAATAATGCGAACCTATCTGCTGATAGAGCGCCATAAGGCTGGCAGGAGAGTTAATATTTTCACGAATGAACCTGAAGGTATATTCACGTTGTGAGTTAACAATTTCTTCATACGTTTTATCCAGGCCAGATTTGATATTTTCAAAATCCGGGCTGTTAATACTATCATTCAAAATAGTGCTTAGATTTTTGATCCGGAACAGAGTTTTATTAAGTTCGAGAGAGAGTTCGCGAATATTTCGTGAATCATCCGATCCTTCTACCTGATATGTATCAGATAGATTTTGAGTTTCACCGGTTAAAGTAATCCTGTCACCGGGGCGGATCAGGAGTGTAATTAAATCTTCTTGTGAGATATAGAAGGCATAAAATCGAACCATATCGGTATATCCCCGTAATGAAAAGGCACCGTTTTCATCCAATATTGCTGAGTCGACGGGAATTAAATTCCTGACAGTCATTTCCTTAAGGAAGACCATTGTACCTTTTTCTCCGCTCAGATTACCTGAGACCCTGAAATTATCTTTCCCTGATTGACAGGCAAAAAATAAAAATAATGATGAAAGAATAATCGCCGTTCTGGTAGTCATTTC
>CAZEKO010000332.1:0-2535 GCA_964512775.1 uncultured Bacteroides sp.
ACAACCTCATGAATGCCTATCTGGGTTAAGATATTCTGATGTGTCTGATGTATCGCCCTTCCAATGATCCTTTTAACATTGAGGTTTTTAAGTAATGAAAGGGTAAGAACGGAAGAGCCTACATCTCCAATTGCAACAATGACTGCATCAGTATCATTTAATGGAAGCGATTTCAGTGAGTCAATATTAGTTGAATCCATTTTCATGACAGTTGTTATGGAATCTTTTAATTCATCTAACCTTTCCGAATGGTTATCTATTCCAATCACTTCATGTCCCATATTGGTAAGGTTCGAAGCGAGTTTGGATCCGAAATATCCCAATCCAATTACAATGTATTTCATGTTGCTGTTAATTAAATATTTATCCTTAATTAATAATAATATCAATTTCGGGATACCTTGAGTACTTTCTATGATATGATACCATAAATCCTGTTAGCAGTGTCAGAGGTCCAACCCTTCCAACAAACATTAAAAGAATAACCACTATTTTGCCAGTCTGGCTAAATGTTGATGTATCGGCCAGGCTCAATCCGACAGTACAGAATGCTGAAACACTTTCAAATAATAAATGTACCGGATTTTTCCCCTGTTCGAATACTAAAAGGCAGAAAAAGCCGGCAGTAATAATCAGAATAGAGAGTAAAATTATCGATAAGACTCTTATAATAGTACTATGGCCAATCTCCCTGTTTCCGATCACAAGCTGTTGCCGTCCTCTGATATTGTTCCAAACCGACCGTAGAGCAATTACAAATGTCGTGGTTTTGATACCACCTCCTGTTGAACCGGGGGATGCCCCGATCCACATCAGGAGAATCATAAGAAAAATAGTTGGATATCCCCAAAGTGAAATATCAGTTATATTAAAACCTGCTGTCCTGGCACTGACACTTCCGAAAATTGAAACAATAAACTTCTGAGTATTATCCAATCCACTCAGGTTGGTCTCCCTTTCGAAAAAATAATACAGACCGGTTCCGGCCAGTATTAAAAAAGCAGTCATAAAAAGTACAATACGACCAGTCACATTTCTTTGTTCAGGGCGGACAGGTGCGTGTTTCCCTCGCACCCTCCTTGTTATAATAATAATAAAATGTTTTAAATTTGAGTAAAACTTCAGTAGAACAGGAAATCCTATCCCCCCAAGGATAATAAGCAATGCGACAGAGATCTGAATGCCATAATTATATCTGATACCGGCAGAAGACAAATTATCAGATAATGTTGAAAATCCCGCATTACAGAAGGCAGAAACAGAATGAAATATTGAGAACAGTACTCTATTTGATGAATCATGATCAAGACTGCGGTAAATAAATAATGCCCCGATTATCTCAGTCAGAAAGGTCAGTAAAACAATTTTAGTCAGTACCTTAAACAAATTACTCATTGTTTTTGATGAAAAAATCTCTTTAAAGAGTAACCTGTCGCGAAAAGAGGAACCTGATGTAAAGATATAACTGAAGAATCCTGTAAATGTCATTATGCCAAGACCTCCAATCTGAATAAGACAGAGGATAATTATCTTTCCGAG
This sequence comes from uncultured Bacteroides sp., assembly GCA_964512775.1. Lineage (GTDB taxonomy): Bacteria > Bacteroidota > Bacteroidia > Bacteroidales > SM23-62 > LJUQ01. The sequence continues at coordinate 1,540 of CAZEKO010000332.1, forward strand.
AGTGGTAAATGCAGTCGATGTGTCAACAACCAGGAGACCCGTGACACATACTGCACTGGCAGAAGTAAAAAAAGAATCAAGAAAAGATAATGGAAGAGCATGCGCCTTTGGCATCATTAACAGCCCTGAACCAATAAGTATGATAACAAGAAAACTTGTGGCGAAAAGTAAGGCAGGCGGAATTTTTATTGAACTGATAACCCTGGCAATACTGGATATCTCTGAAAGGCCTAAAAGAAAAATTGCTATAACGACCTGAATATTTCCACTGAAAAAATCCCATAAAGATTTATTATCATTAACTATATGGAAATTGGAAAGGAAAACGCCAAAAGAGAACAGAAAAACAATAATCCCGAGAATAATTGAAATAACAGTCTTTTTTCTTATTTGCATTATTTCGGGCAGGAATTTTAAAAAGAACAGGATAAAAAACAAAATTCTGAACATTGATCTCAGCATTCTCGAATTTTCTTCAGAATTTATAAAACCAATATAGAAAAGGAAAGCGATGAGGAACAAGAAAAAGGTTAAAGAAAAACCTAAACGGCAAAAGCCTTTGAACCATCCAGTAAATGACTTATACCTGTCACCTAAAACGAATAATATTTTAAATATTCGTTCTTGAGTTTTCAGTTTTTCGTCATTTTGGCTCATAACAAAAAATCTACAACTTTAATTTTCCTGATCTGAAACTTAAGAATACATTATTGCAAATACAATATAAGCTTTTTATCGAAATTATGAATTATTAGTGAAAAGAATCCTATGAAAGAAGGTTGCAGAGATCAGGTTTAAATGGAATAGACGGTCGTTTTTTGCAAAGTAATTCATAATATACTTTTAATATTGGAATTATGTAATTCTTATATGAAATTGTGTAACACATTCAAGTCGTATTAAACTTACCTTTCGCACTAAATCTATTAACTAATAACCCATTTGCCGGTTGATAGTTGAAAACAAACCGGTAAATTCTAGGTTTTTTATGAAAAA
>CAZEKO010000333.1:0-2535 GCA_964512775.1 uncultured Bacteroides sp.
TAAGTATGAAAGTAAAGTTCCTGATATCACCTCAGATAAAGACGGGAAATTAAAAAGAAAACTAATTTTTATCCTTTCAGGGATTATTCTTGCTGTTATTATTACAATTGGGTCATTGGTTATTTTTAAGTTAATTGGAGGAAAAGGTAAAATTGAATCCGATATGGAAATGGAAAAATCCATCGCTGTATTACCTTTCCAAAACTTCAGCGGGGATCCGGGGCAGGAATATATGTGTGATGGACTTACAGACGAGATTATCAACCATTTGTATAAAATAAGATCTTTTGATAAAGTGGTTTCATTAAGCTCAGTAAGAACCTATAAAGGAACTGACAAAAGGCTTCCCCAGATTGCTGATGAACTAAAGGTGAATTATATTCTGGAAGGCACATATAAGAAGATCGGGGACTCTGTCAGGGTTACAGCTCAGCTAATTGAGCCAAAAAATGATAAGCACTTATGGCAGAATGAATATGATAAACCTTATAGAGAAATTCTTGCAATACAGGCTGATATTGCTCTGCAGATCGCGGACCAGGTGAAAGCATTTCTCACTGATTCTGAGAAACAAAATATTCAAAATATTCCCACTACGAATCAGGAGGCTTACGATTTGGTACAAAAATCAAAAATGCTTTTACACCCTATAGAAGATAATACTGAGATAATACAACCTTTGGATTTAACTTTAAAGGCTATTGAACTGGACCCGGATTACGGTGATGCTTATGCATGGGCAGGTACCTTTTCATTATATAACGGTGTTTTCGCTGGTATAACCGATATTTCAACAGCTATCTGGGATGCATTACCATTTATTGAAACCGCCCTTGAATTAGATCCAAATAATAGTACTGCTCATATGGCAATGGGAAATATTAATGAATGGGGCCGATGGGATTATATCAAAGCTGAAAAAGAATATTCGAAAGTACTTGAACTGGCACCAAACGATGAAGATAATTTTTTTCTGATCGGTGAATTCTATCTGAAGATGAACCAACCGGATAAGGCTTATCCCCTGTTGAAAAAAGTTTACGAATCATTAAAACTAAAATATTATGAATCATCGGATGAATCATATTTGACCGGTTTATCACTTTTAATAAAATCATTTATATTATCAGGCAATAAAACGGAGGCTAAGAATTTCATTAATAAAAATTCTAAGTTTGAAAAAAGTATTTATTTATCGTGGCTGGGAGAAGACTATATATGGCTGGAAGAATATGATTCAGCAAAATTATACCTTGAATCTGCATTACAGCATAATAAGGACCTGTTTATTGGATTACCGAGATTTCAGGCTTGTCTCGCATTAACTTACCATAAAACAGAAAATTATCAGAAGGCACGGGAAATTATTAATCAACTGATAGAGAAAAACGATACCACAAAAGCCGGGAGTCCCGATTTTTATACCGCCTGGTATTTTAGCGGGATCGGACAATTGGATTCTGCTTTTCGCTGGCTTGAAGAAGCCTATCAAAGCCGAAGTCCGGAAATGCCATCACTGAAAGCTGATCCTGTTTTTAAGAATCTTAATAAGGACGATCGATACTGGGACCTGTATAAAAGAACCGGGCATAAGGCGTATGATGAATATATCCAGGGACTGAAGAGAAGAATATAATTCACCTGAAGAAGTTCATTTTTTCTTAAGATAATTTTCAATCTCAATGATAAAATCTTTCATATCATTAAACATCCTTTCTACTTCCTGAGCACTGTATTGATGTAAAAATCCATAATCAGCTTCTGATCTGTTTTCAAATGCATCGTTAATTATCTGGCCAAATCTCTTATCAAAAATTCCGGTTTTAATGAAAGATTTATTAAACCAACCTAGAAGTTGCCTATGCTTTGAGGATTTAAATTCATGCTTAATTGCAAGGGCGGCTAATATGTAGAACATCCCATAATATATCCTGTTAATTGAAATATTTATAAGCTTATTCTTTAATAATATCTCAATATCTTGAATCGTCTGATATGCTTGCTCAATTCTATTATTGATTAATACTTCTTTATCTTTTTTATCCATCATGCATGAATCCCCTTGTTAATTGCATCCTGATAAATTGGATGCTTTCCTTCAGATGATTTTAAATCATTTACGGAAATTATTTTTGAGTCAATTAAAACATCGTATTTTAATGATATTTCATAACATAAATCCCTGATTTTTCTTTTATACAAATAATTATAATCCAATTTAAGTATAATAAGTATATCGAAATCAGAATTTTTTCTGGATTTTCCGGATGCATATGAACCAAACAATATAACTTCATTTATATTGCTACCAAGATTATTCACCAGCAATTTTTTAAGATCTTTTAATATTATAACAGAATCTTTCATTAATGCTTATCTATGAGTTAAATCAAAGATATAAAATTTGTTCAAAGTGTAAATCTGATAACATTACTAATGAAGAAATAAATTCATATTTGATAATTCAAATTGATAATTTAACTTTATATAATAAATCTTTCATATAAACCTTCGAAAGTTGCCCGTCTGGTCTGC
>CAZEKO010000334.1:0-2534 GCA_964512775.1 uncultured Bacteroides sp.
AACCATTCCTAAAAGGAAAAGCATATTAAAAAAATTTGATGGAAATATCTCATCAAATTTAAATAAGGGAACAAGATCTAATTGAAGGATGACAATATAAGCTACATACCATACAATATTAAAAACCGCTGCCAGCATACCAAAGAGATATGCCTGTGGTTTTTCGGTCAGGCCAAGAATGCCGGAAATGATATAAATAAGCCCGATCAGGAAAACAAAAGGAACCAGTACTGACATGATACCGTGAAGAGTTTCCAGCATCAGAGGTATATCAACAAATTGGAGAGCCTCTTCCGGGAAAGTCACATTCTCAATAAGTGATTTTTGTAATCCGATGGCAAACAGGACGAGTGTCGCCCATAAAAACGCAAAGGTTCCATAGATAATTGAAATTACACTGACTGTTTTCATTTGATTAAAATATTTATTTTATCACAAGTTCAACAGGCAATCCTGTATCTTTATTAATAAGAAGATTTTTGACAATAAAAGGGAGTTTAACTTCAGGTGAATCATTTATGTTTTGTCTGCTGACTTCAATCTGCATAATGATAGTTCTTTCAGGGTACAGGATGATTTCTTTAGGATATTCAAGTCCATTAGGTTGTTCCATTGAAACCAGGTAAAAAGGTACTTCAGATTTGTTTTTAACCTGCACGTAAAATGTGCCGCCACCATTTAAGTCTAAATCATTGTTGACGATCTCAACCGAATTTTGAAAAATAGGTTTAAGGAATTCTTCTTTCCCTATCAGCAAATTATCTGTATAAACAATTGTCCGGCCGCTGAAGAGCGCTTCTCTGACAGCCTCTTCTGTCCGGCTTCTGGCAAAAACAAGTGTCATCGTCCTTTGATCGTTCAGACTTAAATCATAAAACATCCCTGTGGGACTGTGAATATCTGAGCTGCCTATCATTGTTATATTTTTTTCCACACACCACTGCAGGGCAAGTGGATAAAAGGAACGCTCATTAACCAATTCCATTCCATGCATATGGCCTTCATTATATAATCTGGTATGCTCATTATACCAGATTGGAATTTCATTTTCCTGTTGCCAGCCGGGATGGTTCCACATTATGAATGCGTCCTGTTTCACAGCTTCATTAATAGCATCCCAGAAATCCGGAGTATCTAGTACAGCAACGTCCGTAAGGAAAAGACAATTAAAATGACCGGGAGGCATATCGCGGGTGATCTCTGCGGCCTGTATAATGATAAGGTCATATATGTCTGCCTCAGGTCTGGCAATCTCGTAAGCCCTGCCGAATTTTGCCCTGACATCATCCTTAAATGGCTGATATTCAATATGATCAGAAAAAGCTATCACATCCAGTCCCTCCCTCCAGGCTTCAACCACACGTACCGTCGGCCATACCAGTCCATCCGAAAAAATAGTATGCATGTGCAGATCACACTTTAATGTCAGATATCCTGGAATATCGGGAATTTTAACTTCCTTCCGGGAGTCCACCTGGGCATTACCTGTAAGTGATAAGGCAATTAACAGAATCAATAAAAATAATGTCCTCATATGGATAATTTTAACAAATATATTTTATTTTTAGAAAAAAATCGTTCATGAAATCACTTCTTTGCTTTGCATTTCTTTTAGTTGCTGCATGCGTAGGGCACAATAAATCACAAAATACACCGTCCTCCGATACAGTGAGGGTCGTTCTTAACATCAAAGCACAACTCGGAGAGGGAGCTATATGGAACAACCAGGAAAACCTGCTCTGGTGGGTTGATATTGAGAAGGGTATCCTGCATAAATATAATCCTGTTGATAGCTCTGATAAAGAATACACAATGGGAAGACGAATCGGAACAGTGGTACCTTCAGAATCAGGAAAGGCATTGGTAGCCCTTGAGGATGGACTGAATTTTTTCGATCCGGCAACCGGAAATTTTTCATTCATAACTGATCCTGAAGCCGGCCTTCCGGACATGAGGTATAATGACGGTAAATGCGATCCTGCCGGAAGATTATGGGTGGGAAGCATGGGAATGGCATCAGACAACATGTATAAAGCTTCATTATACAGGTTAGACCATGATCTTACAGTAAATAAAATGCTTGATAGTATAACTTGTTCAAATGGTATTTGCTGGTCGTCTGACAAAACAAAAATGTATTATATAGATACACCAACAATGAAGGTCCGGGTATTTGATTATGATGACAATACGGGTAATATAAGTAACGGAAAGACTGCAGTTGAAATCCCTGCAGGTATGGGAGGACCTGATGGTATGACAATCGATTCAGAGGATAATCTATGGGTATGTTTGTGGGGTGGAGCCTGTGTCGCTTGTTTTGATCCGGAAACAGGAAAGCTTCTAAGAAAAATAAATGTACCTGCAAGTAATGTGACCTCCTGTGCCTTTGGGGGCAAAGACCTTAAAACACTTTTCATTACCACTGCCAGCATCGGTATGAGACCTGAGACCGCCGGAAAGTATCCGCTTGCCGGCAATCTGTTTGCCATTGACCTGGACGTTCAGGGAGTCCCTGCATTCTTTTTCAGGGA